>NZ_DATCSP010000016.1:0-8072 GCF_036568385.1 Sulfurovum sp.
CAAAGCGCATGTCGATCAAGCCTATGCGATCAATGCAGGCCGGGAGATACGCGTCTTTGTCAATGCCAAAAAAATGAGTGACAATGAAGCGGTACTGTTAAGCAAAGAGATCGCAAAAGAGATAGAGGAGAAGGTGCAATATCCCGGCGAGATCAAGGTGAATGTGATCCGAGAGACCAGGGCCGTCAATTATGCCAAATGATCGCAACTGGTTGCGTGAGCCTCCTGCTGAAGGGAACTCAGCGTTAGCGTAGCGATAGAAGCTTGGCTTCTATGCGTTATTTTAATGAAACCCAGGGCCGTCAATTATGCGAAATAATATGGTAAAACCGTTATAATATGCCTCAAATCACAAAGGAGTGTTAGATGAAAAAACTTTTGGCCGGATTGTTATTTCTTGTACTGAGTCTTCAAGCCTATGCACAGGACACGATTGTAGTACTTGAAACAAATGTAGGAAATATAGAGCTGAAGATGTACCCTGAGGTTGCACCGCTTGCAGTAGAGAACTTCACCACACATGTGAAGAACGGTTACTATAACGGGCTTATTTTTCATAGAGTGATCAAAGATTTTATGATCCAGGGCGGAGATCCGACCGGTACGGGTACAGGGGGAGAGTCTAT
Organism: Sulfurovum sp.; assembly: GCF_036568385.1. Lineage (GTDB taxonomy): Bacteria > Campylobacterota > Campylobacteria > Campylobacterales > Sulfurovaceae > Sulfurovum. The sequence continues at coordinate 627 of NZ_DATCSP010000016.1, forward strand.
CTGGGGAAAACCCTTTAAAGATGAATTTGGCAAGAATGTGGTGTTTGACAAACCGTTCCTGCTCGCTATGGCCAACCATGGACCGTCAACGAACGGGAGCCAGTTCTTTATCACTACCGCAGTGACAGACTGGTTAAATGGAAGGCATACGATCTTTGGCGAAGTGGTGAAGGGACAGGATGTGGTACAGAAGATCGAGAACGTATCGGTTTCCAGAGGGGCCAACAGACCATTGTTTGACCAGGTCATTAAAAAAGCCTACATCAAGTAAGGACATTTTTTGAGCAAAGCCCAAAAAATTACGTTGTCACTGCGACAACTTCAGCAGTTGGCTCATACGACTTGTCGTATTGGTGAGGTGTGAAGTGGATTTAGATCGTTTACGGGAAGAGCGTAGGAAATGGCTTACGTGGAAGAACATCGTACCGTACCAGGAAGCCATTCGGGCACTTAAAACGTATGAGGATGTCGAGGTAAAGCTCGGGGACAGGGTTGAAGTTCAGATCAAAGACCTGAGTTCCCAGGATGCGCAGCAGATCAAAGAGACGGCACTGCTGATGAAGCCCTGGCGAAAAGGGCCGTTTCAGATCAATGATCTTTTTATCGATTCCGAATGGCAGAGCCAGATCAAGTATAATCTGCTTGAACCGCATTTTGACCTCAAAGACAAGATCGTAGGAGACATTGGCTGCAATAACGGTTATTATCTGTTTCGTATGCTTTCCCAAAAGCCTAAAAAACTGATCGGCTTTGATCCTTCTGCTATCTACTATTCACAGTTTCAGTTCATCAACCACTTCATACAGTCAGATATCGTGTATGAGCTTCTGGGCGTGGAACATGTGGAGTTTTACGAACACAAGTTTGATATACTCTTCTGTCTGGGCGTGCTCTATCACAGGTCTGATCCTGTGGCTATGCTCAAATCACTCTACAAGGGGATGAACAAAGGCGGTGAGCTTATTTTGGACACCTTCATGATAGACGGCGAGGCCGAAGTCTGTCTGACGCCCAAAGAGCGTTATTCCAAGATACCCAATATCTATTTCGTGCCGACGGTCAATGCGTTGAAAAACTGGTGTCACAGGGCAGGATTTGAAAGCGTGGAAGTGTTGGAGATCATGAAAACAGAACCGCATGAACAGCGAAAGACAGCATGGATCGACACGCAGAGTCTTGAAGATTTTCTCGACCCCAACGATGACACAAAAACCGTGGAAGGGTACCCTGCACCCAAAAGAGTCTATATCAAGGCAGTCAAATAGGACATATTTCTTTCAGCGCGGTTTCCTCCCCTGGGGAGCCTGCATATCTACCAGTATTACAATCATATACAGCAAAATAATCAAATCCGTCTCCTGCAGTATAAAAAAGCTTTATAGTTAAAGTTACTTTTATTTTTAAATAAGGTTCATTTAGCTATAAATACGCTAATAAAAGAGTAAATCAGAGAAAATTTAAGTTTTCTCTGGTCTAAGAGCGATTGGAAAAGAATGAGAATATTAACAGTGGGTTTCAACGACGAATACGTCAAAGACCTTGAAAAAGAATTGGATAAATACTTTATTTGTATTGTCGATAATGCAAAAGATATGTATGATGCGACGAACTTTACGGACTTTAGGCACTATGAGCTCGTGATCATTGTAGATGAAGGGGTCAAGTTTTCGCTTGAGCGTTATGTCAATGAAGTGAAAAAGAAAAAGAGCGAAACCAAGATCATGATACTGACATCCAACATCAGACAGCAGTCTGCCTTCTTCTCCTTGGGTGTGGATGATGTGGTTTACAGACATTGCGAGTACCCGGACCTGATAGCGGCACGCGTCCTGGCAAATATGAGACACCTTTTTGGTACGCAGGTAGACATCGGGAAACTTGTGATAGACATTGCGAATAAAAAAATAGAATATGACGAAAAGATCGTCTCTTTGAATGGCAAAACCTTTGATATTCTGGCCTATCTTGCCCTTCGTAAACAGCGCGTCTTCTCCAAAGACGAGATCATCAATGCGCTCTGGGAAGAACCCGAATATGTCAGTGACAATACCGTTGAGGTAGCGATCAACCAGATCCGTAAACGTTTGAAAAGCATTCTCGGGTTTCAGGTCATTCACACGGTACGCAGAAGAGGGTATAAGTTCTCCTACTAAATCCTTTTTTTCTCATCGGAGATCCTCTCTTCTCCGATAGTTCCTTTCTGCATCTTTTTATCCTTTCCTCTTTCTTGCATTGGCGGTACGCGTTGCAAAAGTCATAGAAGTTTTTGCTATAATCTTTTAAATTATTTACAAAGGCGATCCAATGAAAAAATTCTTTCTCTACCTTTTACTGCTGCTTGCTGTGCTGGGGGCTGTTTTTGCCTATGTGCTTTACACAGAAGGTGCTTTTGATTCAGCCGAACCAGCAGGAAAGACAGACATGGAACCTTTTATGAAATGTGAAGCAGGGAAATGTGCGGCTGGAAAGTGCGGGGCAAACTGACATGCAGCTTCAAACCCATCTTGAGATCGATACCTCTCTTTGTGGCAAAGTGACCAGGCTTGATCCCGGTCATGCAGAAGTGCTGTTGCATACGACACAACAAATGTCCGTCGATGGTCATGGGCTGGTGCATGGCGGATTTGTATTCGGTGCGGCTGATCTTGCTGCGATGAGTGCTGTCAATGACCCCTACGTGGTACTCGGTGCATCTGAGTCGAAGTTCATTGCGCCTGTCAAAGTAGGTGATGCCGTGGTATGCAAGGCGGCGGTAGTAGGTGAAAAAGGGAAAAAACGGGAAGTAGCGGTGCAAGCGTTCGTAGCAAATACGCTGGTGTTTGAAGGAAGATTTACCACCTTTGTACTTGACACGCATGTGCTCGCGGATTAGAGCGTCTGCTTCACCTGCTCGATCCAGAAGGGTATGACCTTCTGTTCTGCCTTGAGCGTGGTGCTTAGGCCATGCCCCGGATAGAGGGTATAGTCACCTTCGATGCCCATCGCTTTTTCAAGACTTTTTACCATAGCTTCCCCATCTGAAAAAGGGAAGTCCCACCTTCCTATGGACTGCTGGAAGAGAAAATCGCCGCTGAACCAGACATCTTTGATCTCGATGATGCTGCAGCCGGGTGTATGCCCGGGAAAGTGGCGGAACTTGATCTTGACCCCTTCTATGGTGAGTGTTTCATCATCTTCTACAAGGTAATCTGCAGTGCTTTCGGGTACCCGCTGTCCCAGGGGGCAGCTGGCCAGCATAAAAACGTCGTCTTTGGGACAATAGATCGGGACACCCAGTCTTTCTTTGATCTCCTGGTTGCTCCAGACATGGTCGAAGTGGCCATGGGTGTTTAAGATGGCTACAGGGTTCGTAACATGGTCAAGCACCCATTTTGTGGCACCCATACCCGGATCGATGATAAAATCTTTACCCTCTACTGTCACGATATAGCAGTTGGTCTGGGTAGCGCCCATAGGTTGGATTTTGATCTGCATGTGATATAATTCTCCTATGAATATATATGAAACTTTAGAGCAGGCCATTTTGAGTGATGAGATACTGTTCAAAGAGAAATTGACCGCTCAGTGTCTGGACTATTGTATCGAAAATGAAATAAGCGCTGCTGATGATTTTGTCCCGAGCGTTTTCACAAAGCCCTCCTATGCTTCGAAATGTCACATTGTCGATCCGCGGGAACTGCCTGCAAGAAAAGACTTTGAGAGCAGGGAGGGACTTGCCACCCTGGTCCATGCCATTGCACATATAGAATTTTCCGCGATCGATCTTGCACTGGATGCGGTCTACCGTTACCCGCATATGCCCCAAGCCTATAAGCGTGACTGGCTGGAAGTGGCCAATGATGAGATACGCCATTTCAAGATGCTGGAGCGACTGCTAAACGAACTCGGATACGTTTATGGCGATTTTCCCGTACACTGTGGCCTGTTCGATGCGGCAGAGCATACTGCCCACAACATCCTGGACCGTATGGCCATCATCCCCCGCTACTATGAAGCCTCAGGACTGGATGTCAGTCCCCAGATCATCAAAAAGTTAGAGAATAAACGCAAGAACCCGCAGGTAAAAAAACTGATAGAGGCATTGAATATCATCTACACTGAAGAGATAGACCATGTGCTCAAAGGGGACAAGTGGTTTAAGTACCTGTGCAAAAGAACGGGCAAGAAAGAGGGGTCGGAAGAAGCGGTCTATTTTGAGATACTGGAACGCTATCATCTCCTTTCCAAACACAGACCACATGTGAATGTGGAAGCAAGGAAAGAGGCAGGGTTCAGCTGCGGAGAGATCCTCAAACTAGGTGCCAGGGAGTGTTCGTGAGAGCATTTTTTGAAGCGATGTTCTTTTCGCCAAAGTGGTATCACTACCCGGTGATACTGCTTCTGCTCCCTTTCTCCTTGATCTACGGCCTGGGGATGTGGCTCCACAGAAGCATAACCAAGAGAAAGTCTTTTGGCATTCCTATTGTCAGTGTGGGCAATCTTATCGTGGGAGGATCCGGCAAAACCCCCTTTGTCATTGCCGTGGCTTCAGGATACACGGATGTCACGGTCATATCCAGGGGGTATGGAAGACAGAGCAGGGGAGTGGTTGAAGTAAGCCGTCAAGGCGAGATACTTGTCGATGTGGAACAAAGCGGAGATGAAGCAATGCTGATGGCAACTGCTTTGTCCCATGCCTCAGTGATAGTCAGTGAAGACAGGCCCCTGGCTATAGAGAAGGCGATGAAGCAGGGTGCGAAGCTCATCATTCTTGATGACGGGTTTAACCGTATGGAGATAGAGAAGTTCGAGATACTTCTGGAACCCGGAAAGATCCGCAACCCTTTTCCTTTTCCGGCAGGTCCCTTCAGAGAGTTCTTCTCACAGAGAAAACATGCGGACTGCATCGCAAAGGAGGGGAAGGAGTTTTTGCGTCAGGTTGAGATCGCAGATGCTACTGAGAAGATGCTGCTTGTCACGGCCATCTCGAATCCGGCAAGACTGGACAGCTATCTGCCGAAGGATGTGGTGGGAAAGGTCTATCTGGAGGACCATGCCTATTTTGACCTTTCAACCCTGCAGAGACTTTTAAAAGAGTACCAGGCTTCAAGCATCCTGTGTACCTCAAAAGACAGGGTGAAGATGGAAGGCTTTAAGTTGCCTATCTCGGAAATGAAGTTAAAATTAGAGATCAAAAATGAAATAGTGACTCAGATCGATGAGTATATAAAGGGATACAGACCATGAAAAGTAACATTGATGTTGTAAAAACACTGCTTGATGCGCTGCCGTTCATCAAAAAGTTCTCCAATGAAAAGATCGTTATAAAGTATGGCGGTGCTGCACAGACAAGCAGTGAGCTCAAAGAACAGTTCGCGCAAGACATCGTGCTGCTGCACCTGGTAGGGATGAAGCCTATCATCGTTCATGGCGGGGGAAAAAGCATTACAGATCTGCTGAGGGATCTGGGAGTAGATACCACCTTTGTGGACGGTCAGCGAGTGACGACCAGAGAAGTGATGCGTGTGGTAGAGATGGTACTAAGCGGTGAGATCAACAAGGAGATCGTTTCGTTACTGGATAACCACGGTTCCAAAGCGATAGGGATTTCCGGAAAGGACGGCGGTTTCTTGAAAGGGAGACCCAAAGATTTTGAACACTTCGGCTACACCGGTATGATAGAGCATGTGAACCCGGAAATCGTCAATAATATCATTGATGACGGTGCGGTACCAGTCATCGCTCCGATCGCAGGAAGCAGTACGATAGGTCACCCGGGATTTAACATCAATGCCGACCTTGCGGCCAGCAAGATCGCCATCGCACTCAAAGCAAGAAAAGTGCTTTTTTTAACGGATACACCGGGTGTACTGGATAAAGAGATGAACCTCCTTACCAATTTAAGTATAGAACAAACAGAGGCGCTGAAAAAAGACGGCACGATACACGGCGGCATGGTACCTAAAGTGGATGCATGTATAGAAGCTTTGCGCGGAGGTGTCAAAAAAGCACATATCATCGATGGACGTGTTGAACATTCACTGCTTTTGGAGATTTTGACCAGTTCCGGTGTAGGGACCTGTATAGAACTTTAAGATCCCGGCCGAAACAAGGCTAAAGATCTATCTATGCCGAGTGCACGATGTATTTTGAACGGACAGAAGGGCCCAGGAATAGGCGCTTTGTGCCTATGTGTGTATAAATTCGTAAATTTTTAAAAAAATTTTACGAATTTAAGTTCTTTCTTTTAGGTAGTTGTGTTATAATTCTCTCATACGGCTATGCTGTATTGAAAAAGCCAAGTCCATCGCGAGGTGGGTACGGAAAGTCATGGGTCTCACGTAGATCGCCAGACTACCAATAGAGATATAGACACCATCTATTTATTAGAAAGTATCTTTTCTTCTATTACATAAGTATCTTAGTATTCTGTTTACTTTTATAATTTGTATTAGTTGACATTCTTTTCCCTAAAAACATTCTTCTCCTATGATTATAGGGTAGGCAGATACTAGGTACTTAAGTTTACTTCTTACTGATTTCCAACATACATTCCTATAACCCTTAGCTTATTTGGCTATAATAAGCATTAATATAAACACAGGATAATATAGATGCAATTTATTGAGACACGTGGAAATGACGGACAAAAACCTTCATCTGTACCATTTTCAGAAGCGATACTCAGCCCAAGTGCCAGTTTTGGTGGATTATATGTGCCCAAGGCACTTCCGACATTAGATACAGAATTTTTAGAGGGACACCTCTCCAGCCATTATAAAACCTTGGCGCTGGACTTTTTACAACGCTTTGGCATAGATATTGAAACAGAAGTCCTGGAGGAAGCGTTAAAAAGATATGATGCCTTTGATGATCCTTCCAATCCGGTACCGCTTTCACAGATAGAAGAGGATTGTTTTGTCGCAGAACTTTATCATGGGCCGACGAGAGCCTTTAAAGATATGGCCTTACAGCCTTTTGGCTATGTATTGAGCAGACTGGCACAAAAAAGAGGCGAACACTATCTGATCATGGCAGCTACCAGCGGAGACACCGGTCCTGCCACTTTGGAAACATTTAAAGACCAAGAGGGTGTACAGGTCGCCTGTCTCTACCCGGATGGGGGAACATCGGATGTACAGAGACTGCAAATGGTCACGGAAGATGCTTCAAACCTTAAAGTGATCGGAGTGAAAGGTAACTTTGATGACACACAAAATACATTGAAGGAGCTGCTCGCTTCTGCCGATTTTAAGGCAGAGCTGAATCAGCGGAACATCAAACTCTCTGCGGCGAATTCAGTGAACTTCGGACGTATTATATTCCAGATCATTTACCATATCCATTCCTACCTGGAGCTGGTACGTAAAGAGACGATTCAGATGGGGAAGAAGATCTACCTGGTCGTTCCCAGCGGTAACTTCGGGAATGCTTTGGGAGCCTACTATGCGAAAAAAGCGGGACTTC
>NZ_DATCSP010000017.1:0-2526 GCF_036568385.1 Sulfurovum sp.
CAGGATGGGTGACCGTCACAGGCCCGCCTGCCTCTATCTGCTGTTTGAACTTGGGGATGACCGAACCGCTGGAGCCCAATACGTTCCCGAAGCGCACCGCCACGATCTCCGTGCTTTTGGCCTCTACATTGTTCGCATAGAGTTCCGTCACCCGCTTGGTAGCACCCATTACGTTGGTCGGGCGTACCGCCTTATCGGTAGAGATCACGACAACTTTTTCCACACCCTTGTCTATACTGACATCTATGACGTTTTTGCTCCCCAGCACATTGTTGAACACGGCCATTTCGGGGTTATCTTCACAGATAGGGACATGCTTGTAGGCTGCCGCGTGTATCACGATCTGCGGTTTGGCTTCATCAAACACAGCCTCCAGGCTCTCTTTGTCGGTGATACTCAGCAGCTTCAGGTCAGCATTTGTGATCTGTTCCCCTATCTGATAGAGGTTGAACTCACTGTGGTCTACCAGTGTCAAAGCTCCCGCACCGAACTTCTGACACTGTCTGGAGATCTCGGATCCAATGCTTCCCCCTGCTCCGGTAATGAGAATGGACTTGCCTTTCACAAAAGAGGAGATCGTTTCCAGGTCAAGGTCCTTGGGGTGCCGCGCGAGAAGATCTTCAACCGTGACCTGCTTCAGTTTTTTTTCTTTTTGTTCCAGTGTCACCACTTTGATATCATAGATATTCAATGCATTCACTCTTGCATACAGCGATTGCAATACATCCTGTTCGAACGGCTTCGCTATGATGACCGCCTCGATGCCCTCTCGCTCTATCAGCATCTCGATCGCATCAAATCCATGCACCTTGATATTGGAAAAATAGCTCTGAATGACCATTTCAGAGTCATCCACTACCGCAGAGATATAAAAATCTTCCTGCTGCTTCAGCAGGGTTTGCGCGAAAGGGGAAACACCGATCAGCAGCGTTTTCTTCAGGTTGACATTCCTTCCGCCTTCCAAGAACAACCTCTTTGCAATGCGGAGTGTGCCGATCGCAAGCATCGATAGGAAAAGGTCTATGATCAGGACGGACCGAGGCAAAGGGGAAAAAGATTCCGGGAAAAGATAGAAGATCAGGACAAAGGTCCCATAGGCAGCAACATGTGCATAAAAAAGTTTTTTTACTTCATGCAGAGAGACAAACCGCCAGGAGACATGATACAGTTTGAAGTAGGCAATGGCCGAGATCTTCAGGATCAAAAGTATTACAAATACGAGCCAAAAACTATGTAAGTACCGGCTCTCTATCTCAAAGCTGAACCGAAGGTTATAGGCCAGATACAGTGTTCCCAGTGATAAAAGGATATCCGACAGTAAAAAAAACACTACTCGCTTGAATGGGGTAGCCACGATCATACAAAAGCCTTTCTAGAATCAATGAACCTTGCTATTCCCACAAGCGAGAGGATGCTCAGCACAAACACGATCCATCCACTTTCTACATAATAAAGCAACCCCAGGAACAGAAGATTGTATAGGAGTGCGGTCCATACTACTTTATCATGCGCCCAACCGCTCTGTACCAACCTTTGATAGCCATGCTTTTTATGCGCCTGGCTGATACGCTCCCCATTCAAGTATCTTCTTACCAGGGTAAGCGTCGCATCAAACCAGAACAGCGAAAGCAGCACAAGCCAGACATAGATGCTCCCATTTCCCGTATCAGAAAAGACAAATACGGCAAAGACAAATCCCAGGGTGGTACTGCCTATGTCTCCCATAAAGATAGAGGCCTGATGCCAGTTGAAGAGCAGAAACCCTAAAGCTGCCGCAACGATCACCAGCCCTAGTGGATTCTGAAATAAAAGAAACAGTCCCAGTCCGACTGTCACCGCTTCACTCCCCGCATATCCGTCTATGCCATCCAAAAAATTATACAGGTTGGTCAGCCAGACGATGGCAAAAAAAGCGATCATGTTCACCCACCAGCCCTGAAGTTCAAACAGTATAAATTCGATGGAGGTGACACCGCCTAAAAAATAGAGTGCCATACCGGCTGAAACGCTCTGGACCAAAAAGCGTATCTTCGAAGAAAGGGTAAATATATCATCCAGCAGTCCGATCAACGCGACAGGAAGCCCACAGAGCAAGGCATAGAACAGTTCAGCATCGATATTCTCTCGAAAATAGAACAGCCCCATATAAAAAACCATGATAATGGCTGCACCACCCCCTCTTGGCGTAGGCACGGTGTGGGAGCTTCTTTCGTTGGGTATATCCATCACCGATCTTTTCAACGCATAGGCTTTGATCATATAGGTCAATACGATAGAGACAACAAACAGTACAATATAGATCATCTATTTCTTGAGTCTGTAAATTTTACTGTAGGGTGAGGAAACCACCAGTTCAAAGAGATTCTGGTCATATTTCTCAAGCATGAACATCTGGACATACATAGAGTTAAAGGTCTCGGCATCCATCACCACAAATTGTCCATAACTCTGCATATAGACGATGGCGAACTCTCCATCCGCATGGTAGAGCTGTGACTGCAGTTGGACCTTACCTTCCTTTGTATT
>NZ_DATCSP010000018.1:0-19406 GCF_036568385.1 Sulfurovum sp.
AAATATGAGGAAAAATTTCAATCTAATTTAAGATTTTGCTGGTATAACTCCTTATAACTAATTTAACTAGGATTAAACATGACACAAGAAAATGTATTAGAAGCGTTAAAAAATGTAATCTATCCGGGGTTCACAAAAGATATTGTCACTTTCGGTTTTGTAAAGGATATTCAGATCATTGATGATACGAATATCACTTTGACTATCGATATCACATCATCAGCAGATGAGGTAAAAGCGCAACTTAAAGAAGAAGCAACAACAGCGATGAACAAACTTGGCTTTGAACATGTTGGTATCAACATTATAGCGCCAGAAGCACCAAAGCAACTCTCCAATTCTGTAAGCGGTAAGAACATAGCACCGCACGTAAAAAACTTTGTAATGGTCAGTTCAGGTAAAGGTGGGGTCGGAAAATCAACTACATCGGTAAACCTGGCAGTTGCCATGGCAATGCAGGGTAAAAAAGTCGGTCTTTTGGATGCAGATATCTATGGGCCGAACATTCCTCGTATGATGGGTGTTGCAGACCAAAAACCGGAAATCGCTGGTAACAAATTACGTCCTTTAAAAGCATACGGTGTAGAAATTATGTCTATGGGTTCGATCATGGATGAAGGTGCGGCACTCCTTTGGAGAGGTTCTATGATCATGAAAGCGATCGAGCAGTTCCTGAGAGATATCTTATGGTCTGACCTGGATGTGCTTGTGATCGATATGCCTCCAGGAACAGGTGATGCACAGTTAACACTTGCACAGTCTGTACCTGTTACAGCAGGTATCACAGTAACGACACCTCAAGAGGTATCTTTGGATGACTCTAGACGTTCATTGACCATGTTCCAGAAACTTCATATCCCGACAGCAGGTATCATTGAGAACATGTCAGGGTTCATCTGTCCTTCATGTGACACTGAGTCAGATATTTTCGGTATGGGAACCACTGAGGCGGTTGCGAAAGAGTATGATACAGAAGTGATCGCCCGTATACCGATAGAACCTGCGATCAGAATTGGGGGAGATACAGGTATGCCTGTCACCTACCATAAGCCTGATTCCGAAACGGCTAAACGCTACCAGGAAGCGGCAAAAAATCTTCTTGCTTTCATTGACAAGGTCAATAAAGAGGGTCTCGCGGACAACTCAGCAGTACAGCCTACGACACCTCCGGGTGTCAGTGCCTGCAGTACAGGTGCTGCTGCCGCATCGACTCCGGCTCCGGCCAAAGAGTCAAAAGAGTCAGATGAAAGTTGTGGTACAGGCTGCGGCTGCCACTGATCCATCGCATGATAGGATGCCATCTTCTTTATGAAGATCGGCTCCTTTTATTGTTTCCTTCCGCTTTACGCTTCAAAACAAAAATCTAAAAACCATAGTAATGATGGTTTTATGGTCGGCAGACCGACTCTGACTACTTATCTTCCGGTGTATCCGTGGATTTTCCCATATATGAATCATAGTTCTTTATATAGTCGTCCAGATTCTCATTGAGCATGAGTTTGAACTGATTGACAAAGAAGTTAAGGATATCGTCTTTTTCTTTCGCCATCTCTTCGCTGTTTTCATACCCTGCAGCGGCTACCCATGCATTGAAACGTGCTGCAGCGAACATAAATGAGTTATTCATAAACACTGGGTGGGTTTCAGTTTTGAGATATCCGTTTGCCAGTCCTATCAGTGTGTCTACCCTTTTGTAGAACTGTTCATCTTTCTGGTTGTCGTTGGAAGGTTTTTCTGTTTGGGACATGGTCTCTTTCCTTGTTTTTGATGTATTGTACATTTTTTTGGTTATAATTCCAACTATATGAACATTAGGAACACCCCCATGACAAATGCAGAAAAACTTAAAAACCTGTTAGAATTAGAGATCATTCCGGACCTGGAAGTTGCCATAGATGAACTTTTTGCAGCGATAGACAAGGCGAAATCAGCCTCAAAAGAGCAGAAAGAAGACCTTGAAGAGATGAGGGAGATGCGAACGGAGTGTTTTGCCATCATTGAAGAACTTAAGCGTGATGAGCTTGAAGAAGAAGAGATAGAAGAACTCTTGGCCGAACTTGTAGATATGAAGACAGAAGAGTAGGTCAGTTTTCTCTTTTGCTTATTTATAGTAGGATACACTTCTTTTTAAGTACACAGAACAATAAAATTTTTCGATTTCATGTTGACTTTTAAGGATAAACAAGTGTATACTTCCCTGATTTTAAAAATTCAAAGAACAAGGACAAAACATGAAAAAAACAACACTATCAATTATTGCTGCGGCAGCAATGAGTACATTCGCGTTTGCAGGTGGAGATATCGCTCCGGTTGAGCCACAAGTCACAATACCAGAAGTGGTTGAAGAACCAGAATCAACAGGTGCATTCTATGTAGGTGCAGGTTATTCTTGGATCAATGCAGATTACGATAGCCACGGTGAGCATGATGGTGACGAAGTACTTCTATTGGCAGGATATAACTTCAATCCATATATCGGACTAGAGGCTAGATATGCTGGATTTACTGACGTTATGGAAAATTATGGAATCTATGTAAAACCGCAGTACCCGATCACTGATGCTGCAAAAGTGTATGCATTGCTTGGATACGGTGAGACAACACATGAGCATGGTGCTGTAGAACATTCTGGAGACGGTTTCCAATGGGGTCTTGGTGCTAGCTATGCAATGACTGAAAATATCGGTGTATTTGTAGACTATACAAACCTTTATGATGATTCATATAACGAAGGAAGTGTTAACGCCGGAGATGTTACAGTTGATTCTGTTAATGTAGGTGTAACTTATACTTTCTAAGAACCACTTGGACTTCTTCAGGGGCTGGAGCTTATCCAGTCCCTGTGTCCGCTTCACAAAACACTTTTGCATTTTTTAAAATAACACACCCCAAAAATTAGCTTTCTTTACATTTCTTTTTTGTTTCCATCAGCTTCTTGTTTCATAACCAGATTAAGCATCCTCTTATCTCACTTGTATTATAGTTCGGTTGTCAACCTCTCGGGGCGCTACTGTCTTTTGAACAAGGATAGGAGCTGAGATAGCATTCATTGCTTGTCCCGCTGAACTTGAACTGGGTAATACCAGCGTAAGGAAGAGAATTGTGACTAACTATATAAATTTTAATACTTAGAATTTATCTGCTTGTTTACTCCTCTTCCCGTAATTTAATATCTAATTAAAAGGGAATACAATGACAAAATCATTCAAAGACACATTAACAACTTCCAATGAGATGCTTACGCGTGAACCATTCCCGGCTTCACAGAAAGTATATTTAAAGGGTGAGATCCATAAAGATATCAGAGTACCGGTGCGCGAGATCACTTTAGGCGACGAGTCAAAACTGAGAGTCTACGATACTTCAGGTCCCTATACAGATCCGAGTGTTGAGATCGATGTAGGTGAAGGGATCCCTGCTATTCGTAAAGAGTGGATAATGGCACGTGGGGATGTAGAAGAGTACGAGGGACGCATCATGGCGCCTGAAGACAATGGCTACAACACCGATGAACAACTTAACTATGTAACTGCAGGGGCAAAAGGGCTTGTACGTACACCGCTCCGTGCAAAAAAAGGGAAAAATGTTTCCCAGCTTTGGTATGCAAGACAAGGGATCATCACTCCGGAGATGGAGTTCATCGCAATTCGTGAAAACCAGGACAGAGCGATGAATGAAGCGTATCTCCAAGATCAAGAGAGAGAAACAAGACTTAAAGGTGAGAGTTTCGGTGCGAACCTGCCAGAGGTGATCACACCTGAGTTTGTACGTCAAGAGGTAGCAGCGGGCCGTGCGGTCATCCCTTGTAACATTAACCATCCGGAAGTTGAACCTATGATCATCGGTCGTAACTTCCTTGTAAAGGTCAATGCAAACATCGGTAACTCGGCAACGACTTCAAGCATCGCTGAAGAGGTGGAGAAGATGGTATGGTCGACACGTTGGGGTGGAGATACGGTCATGGACCTCTCTACGGGTAAAAACATCCATACGACACGTGACTGGATCTTACGTAACTCTCCGGTGCCTATCGGGACAGTGCCTATCTATCAGGCACTTGAGAAGGTAAACGGTATCGCGGAAGACCTGACATGGGAAGTGTTTAGAGATACACTGATCGAACAGGCAGAGCAGGGGGTGGATTATTTTACCATTCACGCTGGGCTATTGCTGCACCATGTACCCATGACGACAAAGCGTGTGACGGGGATCGTTTCCCGCGGTGGAGCGATCATGGCAAAATGGATGATACATCACCACCAGGAGAACTTCCTCAATACGCACTTTGAAGAGATCTGTGAAATCATGAAAACATATGATGTCACCTTCTCACTCGGTGATGGTCTGCGTCCGGGAAGCACTGCGGATGCAAACGATGAAGCACAGTTCGCTGAACTTAAAGAGCTGGGACGTTTGACACAAATTGCCTGGAAACATGATGTACAGACGATCATCGAAGGTCCGGGACACGTGCCGATGCACATGATCAAAGAGAACATGGATAAGCAGCTTGAGTGGTGCCATGAAGCGCCGTTCTATACACTTGGGCCGTTAACGACTGATATCGCACCAGGGTATGACCACTTCACCTCAGGGATCGGTGCAGCAATGATAGGCTGGTACGGATGTGCGATGCTTTGTTATGTGACACCTAAAGAGCACTTGGGACTTCCGAACAGAGAAGATGTGAAAGAGGGACTTATCACTTATAAGATAGCGGCACACGCTGCGGATGTTGCCAAAGGACACCCTGGTGCACGTGCCAGAGATGATGCGATGAGCAAAGCAAGATTTGAGTTCAGATGGGTAGACCAGTTCAATATCGGTCTGGATCCTGAGCGTGCACGTGATTATCATGATGCGACACTTCCTATGGAAGCGGCTAAAGTGGCTCACTTCTGTTCGATGTGCGGACCGAAGTTCTGTTCTATGAAGATCTCTGCAGATGTACGTGAGTATGCAGATTCACTGGGAACAGATGTAGAGAGTGCAAAACAGCACGGAATGGAAGAGATGTCCATGAAATTCAAAGAGATGGGTTCAGAAGTCTATGTAGAGGCAGATAAGCTTCAAAGTTAATTTTGAATGAATCTTGTTTCTTAAGTACCGTATACTTTAATTGTGGCTTTGTTGTTCTCTTCATTTTTTTAGAAAAAACGAAGCAAAAAATCGTCGCTCCTCTCAAATCGCTCCGCTTACAAGGGTGTTCGGAGCGACTGGAGCACACTGTGTGTGATGAATGGAGAAAATATGAATATAGGAATTGCGGGTGTAGGTCTTGTCGGAAGAGTTTTGGCTTTAAATCTTCTGCAGCAGGGACATACACTAACACTTTTTGATGAAGATACAGCCTATGGTGATAAGGCAGCCGGTATGACCGCAGCGGGGATGCTTGCCGTTTTTGCCGAGCTGGAAAGTGCAGAGTCTGTTATTTTTGATCATGGAAACCGTTCTATAGCGCTGTGGCCTGGTCTGTTGGAGCAGGTCGGTATTCCGGATGCCTATCAGCAAAAGGGCAGTATTATTACGGCGCATCCTCAAGATTATAATGAGTTGGAGCATTTTATAGGTACTCTCAAATCCAAGGTAGAAGAAGCGTCAGAGATACAGCTTCTGGACAGAGAAGGATTGATGCAATTGGAGCCGGACCTCGAGCAACACCGTAAAGCTTTCTATATACCGCATGAAGGACAGGTGGATGCACAGCGTTTTATGAAAGCTTCGAGCGATTATCTGCTTGCACATCCGGACGTTACGTGGCATCAGGAGACTAAAGTGACCCATATCTCGGACGGTACTATTACAGTAGGGGATGAGAGTAAAACATTTGACTGGGTATTTGATTCGCGGGGACTGGGTGCACAAGAGGACATCAGTGACCTGCGCGGTGTACGCGGAGAGGTCTTTTGGCTGGATGCCCCTGAAGTGAAGATCAGCAGACCGACACGTATGCTGCATCCGCGCTATAAGATCTACATCGTTCCGCGGCCTAACAACAGGTATGTGATCGGTGCGACCGAGATAGAGAGTGAAGATAAAAGCCCGATGTCCGTGCGTTCGAGCCTGGAGCTGCTTTCAGCCGTATACAGCATGCATTCGGGATTTGCAGAAGCACGTATTGTCAATATGCTTACCAATTGCCGTCCTTCATTAAGAGACAATTTACCAAAAATAGAGCATAGTAATAAAATGACTCGTATCAATGGTCTGTATCGTCATGGCTATCTTCTGGCACCTGCAGTGGTAGAAGAAGCGTTGAGAGAAGGAGTGAATCGATGATAAAAGTATCCGTAAATGGCGAAATGAAAGAGCTCGAGAACGGTTTAAACGTCAGTGAGATGATAGAAGCACTGGAATATAAGGTCAAAGGCTTTGCTGTAGCGGTCAATACTACTTTTGTACCTATCGCTAAATACAATGAGACAATTATAAAAGAGGGAGACACGATAGATATTTTGGCTCCCGTACAAGGTGGATGAGATGACCAAACACGTAGGGACAGACAATACATGGCAGATAGGCGGAAAAACATTGAGCAGCAGACTGCTTATAGGTTCTGCACTCTATCCAAGCCCCGCCAACATGGAAGATGCGATCAGGATCTCGGGGGCACAGATCGTTACGGTATCACTAAGACGACAAGCGGCCGGCGAGGGAAGGGGCAACCCTTTCTGGGACATCATCAAATCGCTGAACATCGAAGTACTGCCCAATACGGCAGGTTCGCACTCGGCCAAAGAGGCCATCACTACAGCACAGATGGCCAGAGAAGTGTTTGGTACGAACTGGGTAAAGCTTGAAGTGATCGGCGATCAGTACAATCTGCAGCCAGACCCGTTTGAGACGGTAAAAGCAGCTGAAGTGCTCATCAAAGAAGGGTTTGAAGTCTTCCCCTATACGACAGATGACCTCGTTGTGGCAAAGCGTTTGGCAGATGTAGGTTGCAAGATCATTATGCCATGGGGTTCTATGATAGGCTCAGGAAAGGGACTGATGAACCCGGACAATCTTTTGGCCATCCGTAAGCAGTTCCCGGACCTTCAGCTGGTGGTGGATGCCGGTATAGGAAAACCGTCCCATGCCGCACAGGCAATGGAACTGGGATATGATGCAGTACTGCTGAACTCAGCCATCGCTTTGGCACAGGACCCTGTAAAAATGGCTGATGCATTCAGGTTAGCGGTAGAAGCAGGACGACTGGGGTATGAAGCAGGTGTCATGAAAGAGCGTGAATTCGCTTCTCCTTCCACACCTACGATCGGTACACCCTTTTGGCATCAGTTTGATTAAAACATCTTATAGTAAGCCCCGATTTAAGGATTATGATAGCTTATTTCTTGTATAAGTAGGAATCAATCTCTCGGGGTGCCGGATCTTTTATGATTTGGCTGAGATAGCACAAAGCTTGACCCGTAGAACTTGAACTGGCTAATACCAGCGTAGGGAAGAGACTTGTACATAATCTACTTCGATAAGTTATTTATCGCTTTTATTTACTCCTCCTCCTTTACTTTCTACATATTTTAAGGGGATAATATGAAAACAAAAATTTTAACGGGTTCGATCATCGCATCGTACGCATTACTCGGCACACCTGCATTTGCGGAAGAGGTCACACTTGATCCGGTTGTGGTGAGTGCTGACTTTAGGGAACAGAATCTTTCAAGGGTAAGTAACAGTGTTACTGTGATAGGAGAAGAGGATATTTATGATAAAGCATCTCAATCTTTTATAGAAGTTCTGGCTGCTACACCAAACGTAAATTATTCAGCAGGTGCATCTAAAGCAAAATACATTCAAATACGTGGTATCGGAGAAAGAAGTCAATATGAAACACCAATCAATCCATCTGTAGGATTGATGATAGATGGTATTGACTTTTCTTATGCAGCACTGGGTGCAACACTTTTTGATGTAAATCAGGTAGAGGTGCTTAAAGGACCTCAAGGAACGACTTTTGGTGCGAACGGCCTTGCGGGAGTAGTAAGTTTGCAGAGTAATGAGCCTACCAAGGAGACTGAAGGACACATTGAAGCAACTGTTGGTAACTACAATACCAAAGCATTAGGTGCAGCTGTAGGTGGAACTTTGATCGAAGATACTTTACTGGGTAGATTTTCTATCTATAAGAACACCAGTGATGGATATATGAAAAATAGTTATTTAGGTCGTGACGATACTCAAAATATTGATGAGTTGACTGCAAAAGGTCAACTCCGATGGATGGCATCTGAAAACCATACTATTGATTTGAATGCAATTCATGTAAATATAGATAACGGATATGATGCATTTACTTTAGATAATAGTTGGGATTCGCATTCAGATCAGCCTGGCCAAGATACACAAAAAACCAATGCATTTGCACTCAAATCAACCTATGAATTCGATAAAATGAAATTGATCTCGAAACTTAGTCACTCTACATCGGATATGACGTATAGTTATGATGAAGATTGGAGTTATCTGGGAGAATTCGCATCTACACCTTGGCCATATATGGGATTTGATGAATATAATAGAGAACAAAAATTGACAGATATTGATATCCGTTTGGTCTCAGATGAAGATGGGCGTATCTTTGGAGGAAGAACAGACTGGACGATAGGAGCATATGCTAAAAAGTTTGAAGAAGCATTAGACAGATATCGCCCAACCGATTACGGTGCGGAACTAAACTTTGACAGTAATTATGAATCTAGAAATATAGCACTGTACACCCAGTTAGATACGCATATCGATGATCAATTGACACTTGTAACCGGTCTGAGAGTTGAGGATTGGAAAGCAGAATATAGTGACTCTCATGATGTAATTATAGACAATGATGAAGAGATGGTTGGTGGTAAAATCGGATTGAACTATCAATATGATAATACAACCCTTCTTTTTGCCAACTTATCCAAAGGTTATAAACCAGGTGGAGTGAATCCAGGTTCGACTCTAAGTATGGAGGATAAAACATTTGCTACTGAAACATTATGGAATTTGGAAACAGGAGTAAACTCTTCACATTTTGATAATACATTAAAAAGCAGATTGAATCTCTTTTATGGAAAACGCAAAGATATGCAGGTCGAACTATATGATGTTGATGGACATAGTTTTACAGATTATCTTTCCAATGCTGCAGAAGGAAGCTATTATGGGCTTGAGTCTCAACTAGACTTTTATCCAAATGATTCACTTTACCTTTATTCAAGTGTAGGATTATTAAAATCAGAGTTTGATGAATACAGTCCAGAATTGGAAGGAAGAGCACCGGCACAATCTCCTAAGTATCAGTATAATATAGGGTTACATTATATGTTTGCTGAAGCATGGACCTTTAAAACAAACGTAGAAGGTAAAGGAAGCTATTATTTTTCGAATACACATGATCAAAAATCGAACTCATATGCATTGTTCAACAGTAGCCTAGAATACATTAATGGTAATTTTACTACAACACTTTGGGCTAGGAATATTACAGATAAAGAGTATGCAGTAAGAGGGTTCTACTGGGGAAATAATCCTACTCCTACGCCTGGGTATCCTGATGGTTATGAACCAGAGCTATATACTCAAAAGGGAACTCCAAGAACCTTTGGTCTAACCGTATCTTACGACTTTTAACAAGGAATTCTAGATGGAAATCTCTGTAGACATCAGCATGTACCCGCTTCAGCGCGAGTTTGAAGCGCCAATTTTGGCCTTTATCGCTGAGCTTGAGAAAGAGCCAAGTGTTGAGGTAGTCCGTAATGAACTCAGCACGCAGGTGCATGGTGACTATAAAGTGATCATGGCACTCTTGGAAAAAGAGATGTTTTCGGTCTTTACAGAGATTCCAGACTCTGTTTTTGTATTGAAACTTGTAGGTAATAATAGACAGGGTATATATGGGATATAATCTTTTATGATCAAATTATTACAGATACTCCTACTACTTACAGTGACTGCATTCAGTAATGAAAAACCGACACTGACCATCTACACCTATGATGCTTTCGCAGCGTCATGGGGTCCTGCACCTAAAATAGCCAAAGCATTTGAAGCAAAGCACAACTGTACCCTGAAGTTTGTAGGTATCTCAAGCTCCATCGGTGCACTGCGCAAGATACAGCTCGAAGGCAAGAACACCAAGGCAGACATCCTGCTGGGCTTGGATACCAGTATCGCACAGGTAGCCAAAAAAACGGGACTCTTCGCAACACATGAGGTCAACACCTCTTCGTTAGACCTGCCGGTAGCGTACAGCGATGATACCTTTGTTCCTTTTGACTACAGCTACTTCGCCTTTGTCTATGATGAGAACAGACTCAAAAATGTGCCGGACTCATTTGAAGCCTTGGCTTCTATGCCGGAAGATTTCAAGATCGTCATCCAGGACCCTCGCTCTTCTACGGGAGGACTGGGACTGCTTTTATGGGTCAAGATGGTGTACGGAGATCAAGCCGGAGCGTACTGGAAACGTTTGTCTCCCTACATTCTCACCATTACCAAAGGCTGGTCAGAAGCGTATGGACTTTTCTTGAAAGGTGAAGCGGATATGGTATTGTCCTACACCACTTCACCCGCATACCACATGGTCGAAGAGCATAAAACCAACATCAGATCTGCTGCCTTCAAAGAGGGGCACTATGGGCAGATAGAGGTTGCTGCCGTACTTAAAAGCTCCAAACAGCAAGCGCTGGCGCAACAGTTTTTAGCCTTTATGCACAGCCAGACCTTTGCAGATATCATCCCTACGTCCAATTGGGCCTATCCTGTGGTCAAGACAGAACAAGGTCTGCCTAAAGCCTTTGAGACACTTACACAGCCTTCCAAAATGATGCTGCTGGATGGGAAAATGGTGGAGGCACAGAGAAAAGAGATCATCAACGAGTGGCTTGGGGCACTGGAAAGATAGATGTTCAAAGAGGTGAAACGACTTAGATATTCCCTGCTGCCTGGAGGCTTGGTCTCTGTCTTGCTGCTGGGGTTTGCCTTTTCACTCTTTTTCATACTTTTCATCTCTCAGGATGATGCCCAGCTTACCCAACTTGACAGCAGGGTTTTCTCTCTTTTAAAGTTCACACTCTACCAGGCATTTTTATCTACCCTGCTATCTATTCTGGTAGGAGTTTCTTTGGCCTGGAGTCTGGCACACCAGGCACACTTCAAGGGCCGCTCTTTATTGGTCGCACTCTTCTCCTCCTCTTTGGTATTCCCGACACTGATCGTAGTCTTTGGACTGATCGCTGTACTGGGACGTAACGGGTGGGTCAACCAACTCGGTCTCGCCCTGTTCGATCACTCTTTCGGTGCTTATCTTTACGGGTTGGGCGGCATTTTGGTCGCGCATGTCTATCTGAATGCTTCGTTTGCTTCGAGGTCACTGCTGCATGCGTTTGAATCCATCCCTAAAGAGAAGTACAAACTTGCAAAAAGTCTGCGTTTTACGGCCTTTGAAAGGTTTATCTATGTGGAGTGGCCTGCTTTGCGTACGACACTTTTAAGCACCGCTTCGACGATCTTTCTTTTGTGTTTTACCTCTTTTGCCATCGTACTGGTCCTGGGCGGTTCACCGGCATACAATACGCTGGAAGTGGCCATCTATGAAGCGGTCAAACTGGATTTTGACATTGCCATGGCGTTGAAACTGGCACTCATCCAGCTGGCAGTGACGACCCTGCTGGTGCTTTTCTCTTCCAACTTCAGAAGCAGCGTAGCAAACATTAAGACAGGCAGTCTGGATATCCCCTGGAGAGAGCCAAAGCACATCAAACGTTTGCAAGCAGCCATCATAGGCCTCTTCGCACTCTTTTTTATCCTGCCTCTGCTGGCCATCATCATAGATGGGTTCGGTGCGGACTTTGCCAGGATCCTTACCGAACCTTTGTTCATCAAATCGTTTGTGACAAGCATTTCGATCGCGACGGTTTCGAGTCTGTTGACCGTGCTGTTCGCCATCGCTTTAAGTGATGTAAAAAGAAATTTCACCCTGAAATACCGTTTGGCTGACAGCAGATCTGCAAAAGTTTTCAATACTATGATCGCTTTTTCGGGGAATCTGTATCTTGCGGTGCCTTCATTGATCATGGGACTGGGATTTTTCCTTCTGTCCCAAAGCATCGAAGCACCACTGGCAGTATGGTCAACGATCGCACTGCTGACTGCCAATGTACTGATGTCCCTGCCGTTCGCACTTTCTGTTTTGGCTCCTGCGATGCAAAAAACAGCGCAGCGGTATGACAAACTGGTCTTTTCTCTAAATCTTACAGCGCTTCAAAGGTGGGTCTACTGCGAGTATCCCTATTTGAAGTCATCGATCGGTTATGTGCTTGCCCTCTCTTTTTGTTTTTCCCTGGGAGATTTGGGTATCATAGCACTGTTCGGATCGGATGAGTTTTTAACCTTACCCTGGTATCTGTATCAGCTTATGGGGTCCTACCGCACAAGTGATGCAGCAGGGGTTGCACTGATCCTTTTAACCATCACGTTGAGTGTATTTATCTTGTTGCCAAGACTATTTAGGAGTACCGTTGCTAAAGATCACTAATCTCACCTATCAGCATGACAGTGCAGAGGATATCTACAGATATTCAATGACGGTAAAACCCAAAGAGGTCGTAGCGATACTGGGGCAGAGCGGAAGCGGAAAGTCGACGCTCCTTGATCTTCTGGCAGGATTCTTGCCTGCATCAAGCGGCAGTATCACTTTGGGGGATGAGGAGTTGACGGAGTTGTCGGTTGAAGAAAGACCCGTCACGATACTCTTTCAAGCGCATAACCTTTTTGAACATCTGACGGTACAAAAAAATATACTTTTGGGGATCAGTAAAACACTCAGGCCGAGCAAGGCAGAGAGTGAGAAGGTCAAAACTATACTGGAAAAAGTAGGGCTGGAAAAGTATGCAGATACCCTGGTCTCATCGCTCTCGGGAGGCCAACAGCAGCGTGTGGCACTGGCGCGGGTACTGATACGGCGTGAACCTGTCCTTCTTCTGGATGAGCCTTTTACAGGGCTGGATCCCGATACAAGGGGGCAGATGCTTGACCTGGTCAAAAAGATCACTGTGGAGAATGGGCTGCACACCGTTATGGTCACGCACGAGGTTCAGGACTGTGAACGTATCGCAGATAGGGTCTACAAAATGGAAAATAACACGCTGGTAGCACCATGATCGAGCAGCTCAAACAATACACACTTTTTGAGAACAGCACTATAGAAGCCTATACATTACTTGAAAACCAGGGCTACTGCAATGAAAATTATCTGATCCACAGTGAAGAGAAAAAGTATATCTTACGTAAGTTCATTCGAACCGATATAGACAGAGCATTTGAGTTCGAAGTACAAAAGAGGGCCCATGAGATCGGTATCAGTGCTGAGCCTTTGCTGCTGGATCAAGAGAATGCCTTGAGCATCTCGACCTATGTGGAAGGCAAGCATAAAGACAGGTTGGGAAAAAGTGACCTGGAGCAATTTGCCGAGGTATTGAAAAAACTGCACGCCTTGAAGATAGAAGGTGCCTCTATCAGCCTGGAAAGGCTGATAGAGACACCATCCGAGGAGGTGCAGAATGCGCTCAGAACTATTCATACTTTTGAGTCAGAAACGGTATTGTGCCACAACGATCTGAATCCGAAAAATGTCTTGTTCGCAGACACGATCCGATTGATCGACTGGGAATATGCTTCGGCCAACGACAGGTATTTTGATCTGGCATCCGTGGCTGTGGAGTTTGCGTTATCTGCAGAAGAGGAAGCGCATTTTTTAGGCAGTTATTTTAGGACAGACAGTGAAATAAAATATGAAAAACTCAAGGCTTATAAAGTCATTTATAAAGCCTTATGCATGCAATGGTTTGATACTTTAAAGAGTGAACAAGAAGATCAACAGACACCTCCGCCACAAGGTGACTGACCGGTAGCAAAAAAGCGGGCGGTCACGGTATCCATGGTAGAGATATGTGTCTGAAGCCAAGCTGGCAATGTTTCAATAAAATAGGTCTTTAGCGCTTTGATGTCCCTTTGCTGCTGCCAATGGGAAAACAGGTCGCGCATCTCCTGTAGTGCTCTGTCGTGTTCTCCCTTATGTGCAAGATAAGGAGGAAAATGCATCTCCTGCATTTTGATCTCTTCTTTCTGAAAATGATTCACCGTATGTTCTATCCATTGCGTATAGAGTTTGTCTATGGTTTCTGCACTTTCTTCACTTCCGTCATAGGCAAGTATATGTTCAAAAATAGTGTTGATGAGTTCTACCTCTTCTTTGTGTGTATCATTCATAAATGCTTGAGAAACTTGAGGGATATCTTCATGAGAAATCAGCATAAACATCCTTTCATACTTTTATTTTAGATCTATAGATCATATCAAAGAAATTAAAATACAGTATTGACAATAGTCAAGAGCATTATTTTATTGTAATACCTTATTACTTTAATAAGAAATGAAAATATGTTATAATTACCCAAATGATTTAAAGGATTATCATGAGAGCCATGGACGAGATATTTTCGGATATTTTACCTCTGAGCCATACGGATAAGTTGCTACTTGTAGATAGAATATTGGCATCGCTTTACCCTGCAAATAGAGGGGTAGAAGCGATCTGGAAAGATGAAGCTGAAGAGAGGTTGGAGGCTTATGATCAAGGTGATATCTCTACTGCAGATGAAAAAGATATATTTATCAAGTACAAGAGATAGTTTATGTTTCCTGTTAAGTTTTTAGAGTTGGCTCAAAATGAGTTAAATGATGTTTTTGAATTTTATGAATATAAAAAAGATCATCTAGGATATGACTTTATAGAAGAGACTATCAATACGCTCAGACTTATACAAAGCTACCCGGAGATCTGGCCAAAAAGTTCTAGTCATACACAAAGATGTTTCATCAAGGGGTTTCCCTATATCCTTATGTACCAAAAAGTTGATAGTACCATTGTTGTAGTTGCCATTGTCAATCTCTATAAGAAGCCTATACACTGGGCCTCAAAGACAGTTTCAGAATATTCAAAAGGTCGTATCCCTATACTTCCAGAAACCATATACATCAGGTAATAGTACTACTATTCCACAGTCACAGACTTGGCGAGGTTCCTAGGCATATCTACATCATTTCCGAGTCTTATGGAAACTTCAAGCGCAAGCAACTGTGTCACTACCATCATTTCAAAAAACTCCAACATCGGGTGGGAATCGTAGGTGGTCTGGATGAAGTCATCAGCCAGTTCGAACGGCTCTGGCGAAATGGCCAATATCGTCGCATCTCTGGCACTGAGCTCCTCC
This sequence comes from Sulfurovum sp., assembly GCF_036568385.1. GTDB lineage: Bacteria > Campylobacterota > Campylobacteria > Campylobacterales > Sulfurovaceae > Sulfurovum. The sequence continues at coordinate 15,258 of NZ_DATCSP010000018.1, forward strand.
ACGTTGGACTTGATCTTGTCATAATGCATGCTCTTTGGCATCAGGGCGATCGTGAAGAGTTCACTGTCAGCCAGGGCGATAGGCCCGTGTTTCATCTCGCCTGCAGGGTATCCTTCCGCATGCATGTAGCTTATCTCTTTGAGTTTTAATGCACCTTCCAGCGCAAGCGGGTAGAAAATATCTCTACCGATAAAGAAAAAGCCGTGTCCATGCAGATAGCGCTTGGAGAGTCTGTGCAGTTTTGCATGCAGGGCATCGGTGACGATCAGCGCTTTAGGCGTGTGGAGCATTGCCCCGATCTCAGTACGCAGCACCTCTTGGGTAATGGTCTCTTTCTTTTGACCCATATAAAGGGCCAGCATCCAAAGTACCATGGTCTGTGTTGCAAAGGCTTTGGTACTTGCAACCCCTTTCTCTATACCGGCCCTTGTCAGGATCGCAGCATCACTTTCACGCACGATGGAGGAGTTGTCCACATTGCAGACACTGAGGCTTTTCAGTCCTGCACGTTTTGCCATTTTCAGGGCTTCAAGGGTATCGGCTGTTTCCCCGCTTTGCGAGATAGTGATAAAGAGGGTATCTTTGGTCAGCAAAGGATCTTTGTATCTGAACTCCGAAGCGATCTCTACATCACACCTTACTTTTGCGATACGTTCAAAGAGGTACGCGGAGGTGAGGGCAGAGTGGTAGCTGGTACCGCAGGCACAGATCTTTATGGCAGAGATCCCTTCAAAGAAATTTGCGTCCAGTTCATCAAACGCAATGGCATCGTCAAGCACACGTCCCATCATGGTTTCGCTCATGACCCGGCTCTGCTCATAGATCTCTTTTTCCATAAAGAAGCGGTACCCGTCTTTTTGCGCAAGTATTTTGTCCGCACTCAGTTTTTGTGTGGTGAAACTTTTACTTCCCTCCCTGTCGAACAGATGCACTTTACCCTCTTGGACATAACCATACTCACCGTCTTCAAGATAATACACTTCTGTTGCCTTGCCTATGACAGGCGTATCCGAAGAAGCAAAATAAATTTCTTCTTTATCGAATCCTATCAGCATGGGAGAGCCGTTCTTTGCAAAGAAAATGGTGTCAGGGGCAGCCTCGGTGATCAGCAGTGTTGCATAGGCACCCTCCAGTCTTTTGATGGTTTTTTCAAAAGCAGAAAAAGGCTCATTGGATGCATTGTGGTATTTTTCAAAAAGGTGCACGATCGTTTCAGTATCTGTCTGGCTGAGAAAGGTTACCCCTTCATGTTGAAGTTCTGTCTTGAGCGCCTGGTAATTTTCGATGATACCGTTATGCACGACATAAGAGTATGCACCCAAGTGCGGATGTGCATTGAGTTCGGTCGGTTTACCGTGGGTTGCCCAGCGTGTATGCCCGATGGAGATACCGAAACCTTCACTTTTATACCCTTTGGTCTTTTCACGTAGGTTCTCAAGTTTACCTATCGCTTTGTAGTCATGAAGTTTCTTTCCTTCGATCACAGCAATACCTGCAGAGTCGTACCCCCTGTATTCAAGTTCCTGCAATCCCTCAAGAAGTATCTCTTTTTTCTCTTTATGTCCTATGTACCCAACAATTCCACACATTTTAGTTATTTCCTGTAAGCTTATCTATTATAGTGTCAACATTATGACAAAAGTTTCCATTCTTTTCGATGAGAAACATATCTCTTGCCCTGTTTTTGATCGTATGCACTTTTGCTGTGGCAATATCGACACCTATCTCATCAAAAATGCCTATGACATAGGCCAGCAAACCTTTTTGATCTTGACAGTTGAGGTTCATCAGGGCATAGGTCTTGGAGTGTTCCGTATCGATGGTGAGTTCCTCTTTGTGAATGACCGGTATAGCACTTTTGTAACTCTTTTGGGTATCGAACGAATCATGAAGTATCTTTTCAATGTGCATGATCTCTTCTGTATCGACATTGCCTGCAAAATCTATTTTAAAATATTTCAATTCATCAAAAAGTTTGCAGATGTCCATGTGTACCACTCCCAGCGCAGAGAGTTTTCCCAGAAGATAGGCGATATTAAAGGGTTTTCTTCTAATGACCTCGATGGAGAGGTGTGCTTCTCGTTGAATGTCAAACGTATAGGCTTCCGTTGCAAAAGCTTTGTGAGCGATCTCAACTATTTTGGCGGGGGTATACTGCAAGAAGAGCAGGTCCGAAGGGATTTGCAATATTTTTTTTTGCTGCAGCGCGGTGAGCTTCTTAAAGAGCGCATTGCCTGAGAGTCTCTGTTCTTTTTTAAGACGCTTGGTCGCTACATCCAGCATGTGAGGGTTTTTTAATGCTTCCAGAGCATTGAGGTAGAGTGTTTTGATCAGTTTTGCATTAAAGGGGTTGTAGATACCTTCACCCACGCCATTCATATCGGCATAGGTGAGTATGTAGATCATATCCAAGAGTTTTTTACTTTTAAAATGGGCTGTGAAATCCAAAATGGTTTTTTCATTATAGACATCTTTTCTCTGTGCGGTATTGCTCATCAGAGTGTGGTAGTGTATCAGCGTTTCACCCTGAGCGATATAGTCAGTTTCGAGATTGATCTTTTTTGCAAATACTTTAAAAAGAGAGGCTCCGACGTAGTGGTGGTCACGTTTGCGCCCCTTGCCGGCATCGTGCAAAAAAGTGACGATCTTCAGCATCATTTTTTCTTTACTGTTAAGTTTGTCAAAAAGAGCCTGTATAAAAGGATCTTTTATATTTTCCAGATGGTAGACGCAGTGTATGGAGTGTATATCGACCGCATACTGATGATACCCGTCAAACTGGGGAAGATCGACCACTTTTTTGATAGCCGGTATGGTGTATTGTAAAAGCCGTGCATAGGAGAGGGCATTGAGTATGGAATGGCTATGGGGCTGGTGGAATATCTCAGAAATTGTCTTGTAAAGTATCTTGCCGGGACGTTCGGGTCTTTTTACAGTGATCAGCTTTTGTAGAAAAGTGGGATGCACGTGAAAAGGTTCCGTTGCATGGGCACAGAGCTCTTTCAAAAGATCATTGAAGTTCTGTGCTTCTTTTTTGGGATAGACGAAATTTTCATTTTGATCCTCAGGGATATGCTCACGCGTTAAGATATCGATCCATATCGTACTGTAAAGTCTAATGATCTTTAAACTTTCTGTCACTTTCTGCGCACAGCGCATCTGGCCGCCATAGCCTTTTTTATACCCAAGCAGACGTGCGATGTCCGGGATCAGGTCAAGCCGCAAGGTATCCTCTTTTTTGCCTGTGACCAAATGCATCGCTGAACGCACCCGGAAGAGAAACTCCAGTGCCATACGGAAGGTACGATACTCCTTCTCGTCCACTACATCAGAGGGTAGGTCTTTGATGTTGTCGACGTTGAACCGTATTTTCCCTATCCAAAAAACGAGGTTGGCATCACGAAAACCGCCCACACCCTCTTTCAGGTTGGGTTCCATGGCAAGGGGGTACTTCTTGTGTTTGTGCTCCTGCTCACTTAGTTTGCTTTGAATGAACCCTTTAATATCATCATGGCGTATCTGGCTGATGGCATTCTGCGTTTCCATCCAGACAAAAGCGGACCCCTCTATAAAACGCGACTCTATCAGTGCGGTCTTGATGGTGATGTCTGTTCTTGACACCTCTTTCAGTTCTTCAACGGTATGGACGCGATGTCCAAGTTTCAGTCCGGTATCCCAAAGTATATAGAGTATTTTCTCTATCATCTCTTTGAGATTGTACCCAGGCACCTCTTTGTAGACGATCATCAGGTCGATATCTGAATGGACACAGAGCTGTTCTCTTCCATAACTGCCCAGTGCCACAAGCGAAAGGGGTATGGCGTTCTTCATGGGAGCATAGTCGCCGAACATTTCCCTGTGGGCCACTTTGTAGACGGTCTTTAAGATACTGTCTATTTTTTTGGTGTGTTTGACCAGAAAGTCTTTCCCCCCGGATGTGACGAACGTCTCTTCCAGTGTCTCAAAGTAGTTTTTGATGTCCTGTTTCAGTACCTTGGCTATTTTAATATCGGGTGCGTTTTCATGTAAAAGTGTTTCTATTTCCCTTTTTACATCATCCACGTCAGGCTCCCTAATGTTTTAGTGATATAATACCCAAAAATAACTATGGATATATACAAATGGATTTGATACAAAAGGTACGCAATA
>NZ_DATCSP010000019.1:0-2362 GCF_036568385.1 Sulfurovum sp.
GAAAAAAGATCCGATTTTGCCAATTCATAGAACTCTTCGATCGATTCATTCTGGTAATTCAGACTCTCAAGCCATTCCAGGTTGACACTGTTATCACCATCCTTATATTTCCAGTGTGCGGCAACGCCATACTCAGCCAGCCTGTGCATCTCCCTGGTGCGGATCTGTGCCTCTACGATCCCCTCTTCGTCAAACAGGGTGGTATGAATCGTTTTATATCCATTTTCCTTGGGTACTGCGATATAATCTTTAAATCTGGAGATCAGAGGGGTGAACTGTAAATGCATCAGCCCCAGTACCCTGTAACAATCAATAGGCTCTTTTACGATCACACGGACCGCCAGCAGATCGAGTACCTCTTCGATACTTACCCCTTTGCGGTGCATCTTAAGATAGATGGAGTAGTAGTGTTTTACCCTTCCGATAATTTCATACTCACCCTCTTTGAAGCCATCTTTATCCATCATCTCTTTGATCTTTTGTATAAAAGTATTGAGCTTGATCTTCAGGTTTTGTGCATTTGACTGGATATAGGTATCTATTTTCTGATAGTCTTCGGGATAGATATAATAAAAGCTCAGATCTTCCAGATGGTTCTTAAGCCTTGAGATACCAAGCCTATGCGCAATGGGAACATAGACGACCATGGTCTCTTCAGCAATACGTTTCTGTTTCTCTACACTCAATGCATCCAGCGTAAGCATATTATGCAGCCGGTCACACAGCTTGATCACCAGCACACGCACATCCTTGATCGAAGCGATAAGCATTTTCCGGAATGTCAGTGCCGAGTTTATAAGCCTTTCATCTGAACCGGAGGGGACCAGCTCTTCATCACGTATCTCGACGATCTTGGTCAGTCCTTCGACCATATGTGCGACATCATCCCCGAATTCACGTTCCAGCTCTTCGATGGTAGCACTTGTATCTTCTACCACATCATGCAAGAGTGCAGCCTGGACCATCATTTCATCATTAGAGATCTTTGCCGTGATCGCTGCTACCAGTATGGGGTGAACAATGTAAGGCTCTCCGCTTTTTCGCGTTTGGCCTTTATGTGCTTCAAGTGAAAGCTCTAGCGCCTTGATGGTTGCGGGCAGAGGAGAGGGGAGTTCTTCCCAAAGAAGGGCCTTGGCCTCTTCAATGGTATCTATCTTTTTAGCTTTATCTAGAAAAGCATCCAAAGGGATTTAGCCTTCTAGACTTACGGTGATTTTACCTTCAGCGATTTCTTGAAGTGCAATATCTGAGTATTTCATACCTGATGTATCTATATCCAGCTTTATTTCGGCACCGTTTGAGATCGCCTCTGCTCTTTTGCCTACCGCATTTGCAAGAAGGTATTTGTCAAAATCCACTTTTTCCAATGCCAAAGCTGTTAGTTGTTCTGTTCTCATATCTGTTCCTTTATTATTTCATTCTCTATTTTAGCATGATTTATTTCACAATTGAACATCGGCTCATATCGCCTTTGATAATTGCAAGAAGATTGCCTTTTTCAAACATGTTGCATACCACAATAGGCAATCCGTTCTCTTTTGCCAGAGCAATGGCAGTATCATCCATCACTTTGATATCATCGTTCAATGCCTGATCGTAGGATAACACATCCAGTTTCACGGCATCGTCATACTTGTTTGGATCCTTGTCATAGACACCGTCCACTTTGGTCGCTTTGATCAACAGATCAGATTCGATCTCGGAAGCTCTGAGCGTAGCTGCTGTATCTGTCGTAAAGTACGGGTTTCCTGTACCTCCTGCAAATATCACTACACGCCCTTTTTCCAAGTGTCTTCGTGCACGTCTGACGATAAAAGCCTCGCCTATTTCCTGCATATCTATGGCGGACTGAAGTCTGGCCTCAAGTCCTGCATGCTCCAAAGCCTCCTGGATCGCTACACCGTTGATGACCGTGGCTAGCATACCCATATAGTCTCCGGAAGTTCTCTTGATGATCCCGTCTGCCGCAGCTGACACACCACGAATGATATTTCCGCCGCCTACAACGATCCCTACTTCGATACCGTTGTCTACAAGCTCTTTGATCTCACCTGCAATAAAATTAAGAATCTGAGTATCGATACCATACCCTTCTTCACCTGCCAACGCTTCACCAGAAAACTTTACCAATATTCTTTTCACCACAGATGCACCTTTATAGAATTTCGCGATTATATCCAAATGTCGTTTAGGCGGGGGTTAAACCAAACCGTTCATGCTCCATAAAAAGCATAGTATCACTTTAGCTTCTCTTGGAAAGGCCTGCACCAAGGTGCTATATCACTATTCATTAAAGTCATGTTCGAGCGGAAGATAGGTGTACGGAAGCTGATAATAATGCAAGACCTCACTTGTTTTTGTC
>NZ_DATCSP010000020.1:0-37959 GCF_036568385.1 Sulfurovum sp.
TTCTGAATTATCGTTGATATATAAAAGTTTTTGTGCTGAGAGATTGTGGTTGTCCTGTTCATTCTGATAGATGAATATACAGGACATCTGAGATGCCTCTTTAAGGTTTTCCATCTCTTGATACAGGGCTTTCATCCAGTCTGACTGCTGTAAAAAGTTGTGCGACATTTCATTGATGGCATGAAGTATGTTCTGCTGTCTTCGGATCTCTCGATTGATCTTTCTTTTTTCTATCACTTCACTGTATAGCTGTTGTATGGTCTTTGAAAAACTTTTGGATGCAAATGGCTTTGAAAGGAACTGGTTGACACCAAGCTCGATCGCTTTCAGAAGAATATCCCGTTTTTCAAAGTCCGTAAAAATGGCTATTTTGACATGCTCGTCCAGCTTTCTTATCTCCTCGGCCATCTCCAGACCGTTCATATGCGGCATGTTGATATCTGAGAGAATAATATCCGGTCGGTGTTCTTTAAAAAGCCTGAGCCCCTCCAGGCCATCAGAGGCCGTAATGATATTGTCTGTATAGGCATACAGCATATGATTGAGTATAGAGGTAGTGGTTTTGTCATCGTCTACGATAAGTATAGTTAATTTTTCCATATTTCCAATTCTAATCCCTTATTTCTAATTCTAAGTAGAAAATGCTTTGACTTTCATGAAAAGATATGAGAGGAGCAAATATAGCGCTTCAACTGATTTAGAATACTCTTTTACTATAATGGCACAATAAAATATAAAGAAACAATAATGAAAGATAAAGTATTCAATAAGCCCATAGAGAAGAAGTTTGAATTCGATGAAGCAGTGGCTTCTGTTTTTGATGACATGTTGAGTCGTTCGGTACCTTTTTATGACGAGGTACGAAAGCTGATCATCTCTTTGATACTTGCAGAACAGGAAGAGGGGAAAAAAGTCCTTGATCTCGGCTCCTCTACCGCAAAGTTCCTGTTGGACCTCCACAGCAAAATGGATGTGAAAATGCACCTCAAAGGGCTTGATAATTCGCAGGCCATGCTGGACAGGGCAGCACAGAAATGTCAGGCCTTTGGCGCAGATATTGAGCTCGAACTGGCCGATATGCTGACCTATACGTACAGCGAGGAAGATATCATTGTCGCAAACTATACACTGCAGTTCATCCGACCCCTGCAGCGTATAGAACTGCTGAAAAAGCTCTATCAGGGGCTGAAAGAGGATGGACTCTTTATCTTTTCCGAGAAAGTGGTCTTTGCAGACAAAAAACTGGACAAAGAGATGATAGATATCTATTATGCGTACAAAAAAGAGCAGGGGTACAGCGAATACGAGATAGCACAGAAGCGCGAAGCCCTGGAAAATGTCCTCGTTCCTTTCACGATCAAAGAGAATATACAGATGTGCAAAGATGCAGGATTCAAACAGGTAGAAACGATTTTTCAGTGGGCAAATTTTGTGACTTTTGTAGTGAAAAAGTAAATCTTATTTTAATTATATACAAAAGTTATTCACTTCTCTTTCACAGGGGTGAATAACCCAAACATCTTCTTTTCATCTTTTTTAGCTATAATCATCCAATTTATTTTTTAAGGATCATGTATGAGTTGGACACCTAGTAGTTGGAGAGCATTTCCCATAAAGCAGCAGCCAACATACCAAGACCAAGAACTTCTTAAAAAAGTGGAAGAAGAACTGGGTTCCTACCCACCGCTGATATTTGCGGGTGAGGCAAGAAAACTGAAAGAACAACTTGCACGCGCCGGACGTGGCGAAGCCTTTCTGCTTCAGGGTGGGGATTGTGCCGAGAGCTTCTCGGATTTTAGTGCAGGCACTATCAAAAACCTTTTCAAACTGATGCTTCAGATGAACATGGTGTTCATGTATGGTACAGGGAAACCTGTGATAAAAGTGGGGCGTATCGCAGGACAGTTCGCAAAGCCCAGATCTTCTGATTTTGAAGAGGTGGACGGTGTAAGTCTGCCAAGCTACCGCGGAGATATTATCAACAGTATCGAATTTGATGAAGCAGCAAGGGTACCGAATCCTAAAAACATGCTCAAAGCCTATAATCAGTCTGCTGCGACACTCAACCTGTTACGCGCATTTTCAAGAGGGGGCTTGGCAGATCTCAAGAAGGTACACCAGTGGAACCTGGACTTCATTAAAGACAATCCGCTTGGGAAGCGTTATGATGAGCTCAGTACCAAGATCGACCATGCGATGAAGTTTATGGCGGCATGCGGTCTTGACAGTGACACCATACCGCAGTTACACCAAACGACACTCTATACTTCACATGAAGCACTGCTGCTCAATTACGAAGAGGCACTGACCAGACAAGATTCTGAGACAGGCGAATGGTATGACTGTTCAGCACATATGTTGTGGATAGGTGACAGAACCAGAGACCTGAAGGAAGCCCATATCGAATACTTCAGGGGTATTCAGAACCCTATCGGCTGTAAGGTCGGGCCGACGATGGGAGAAGATGAGCTGATAGAGCTTATCGATGCGCTCAACCCCAAGAACGAAGAGGGAAGATTGAACCTTATCGTCCGTATGGGTGCAAGCAAGATCAGAGAGTATTTCCCGAAACTGCTCAAGCGTGTAAGAGATGAAGGGAAAAATGTGGTATGGTCCTGTGACCCTATGCACGGGAATGTTGAAAAGAGCTCCACAGGATTCAAGACCAGAGATTTTGACAACATTCTTTCAGAGGTACAGCAGTTCTTTGCGATCCATGAAGAGATGGGAACTGTCGCGGCAGGTATCCACCTGGAGATGACAGGAAACGATGTGACCGAGTGTACTGGTAGTACCTCTTGTGCGATCACAGCAGAAGGGCTGGCAAGCCGTTACCACACGCAGTGTGATCCGAGACTGAATGCATCTCAGGCTTTAGAGCTTGCCTTTATGCTTTCAGACACGGAATCTGAATAATCTTATACTACCGTGAAGATGTTCTTTCCATCTTCATAGGTATAGCGTAACTCCATTTGGTGTATATCCAAGATACTTTTTACGATATAAAGCCCCAATCCCAATCCTCTTTTAGAGGCATGGAAAGGTTTGAAGTAGTTCTCCAAAGGTTCTGGCAGGGCTTCCCCTTTGTTTGTGATCTTTAATGTCCTGTTGTCAATGACCACGGTGATGTGCTTGTCTGTGCTGTACTTGATGCCGTTGTCAAGCAGATTCTTGATCACCAGGGTAAAGAGTTCAAAGTCCGCATCTAGCGTGTAGTCTTTTTTGACCTCCACAGTGATGTAATGCTTTGGATTTTCTATCATCAGCATATCTTCACTGGCTTCAAGCAGGTCACTCATTCTATAAGGCTTGATCGTAAGATCGAAGTTCTTGGAAGTGATCTTTTCGATCTTCGCAAATTCGTCTATCAGGAGATTGAGCCTTTCAAAGATACTGTGCATACGGGCTTTATTTTTTTCATCCACAAGCATTTCACTGACCAGTCTCCCTTTGGCAATGGGTGTCTTGAGCTCATGCATGATCGCACGTAAAAAGAGCTGGCGTGCATGCAGGAGTTCACGTATCATCGTCACCGCATGATCGAATTCATTGGCGACCTCCGCTATCTCATCCTTTTTGTCGCTTTTACACTCTATGTCCAGGTTTCCCTGAGAGAATGTCTTTATCTGGCTTTTGAGCTTGGAAAGGGGATTTAAACTTTTCATGATCCATAAATACAACACAATGATCAGAAGAAAGACCGTCGAGAAAATAAGTGCACGCTTGAGAGGAAACTTCGGTTTATTTTTGTTTTCAAGTATCAGCTTGAATCTGTCATTGTTGATGATGATGATACGTTTGAGATGGAACGTATCGACGGCATACCGTTTCAGTTCGCCTTTCTCTTTAAAAAAACGCTCGATCTGAACGACCATCCCCTTATCGGTGATCAGTGAGACATTCTGCGCCTCAAGATAGGCCTCATCTATCTTTCCATATTTCAAATAATAGTTATAGAGATAGTGTGAGATGGCCTGCTCCTGTGCGACATTCCTCTCTTCGGTGATCGCATGGTCGTACTTGATGGAAAATATGAAGAGTGCACCCAATAGAAGCAGTGTGATGGCAAAGACAACCCTTATTTTACTGCGCAGTGAAGTAATGATCATACGAGCTTATAGCCTACACCGCGAACGGCCTGTATACGTTTGTTGTCACCGAGTTTCGTACGTATCTTCGATATGATCACATCCAGACTCTTTCCTTGCGAGTCCATGCTCATAGCGGCTGATGCATTGATGATCTGTTCACGTGACTGGGTAATGCCCTGGTGTTTGACAAGCAAAGAGAGGACTTCAAATTCAGCAGGGGTCAAAGTGAGCGGCTCCTCTTTAAAGTAGATGGTATCCCCCTTCACTTCAAAGTCACTTTTGGGAGCAGTGATCTGGCCGCTGCTTGACTTGGAGTAGCGTCTTAACAGAGAAGTGATGCGGGCATACATCTCTTTGGGGTCATAGGGTTTGGGGAGATAGTCGTCCGCACCCAAAGCCAAACCTTCCACCTTATCATTGATATCCGAACGTGCTGAAGAGATGATGATAGGGATATCGTACTTTTCCACGACCTCTTTACAGACTTCCAGACCGTCCATACCGGGGAGTGTAAGATCCAGGATCAGCAGGTCATACTTTTTCACACCGGCACTGAGACCCAGGTAGGGATCTTCAAAATTGGTGACTTTCATGTCGTATTGGGCAAGATATTCAGTCAGAAGTTCCGCAAATTCCGCATCATCTTCGATCATCAATATATTAATCATCTACTACCTCATCGTTTATCTTATAGATTTATTTTAGTGACTAAAGGTTAATTGAAGTCAAATAGCCTAGTCGAAACCATTCGGGGGAAGCTCCAGTTTCTCCCATTCCAGTTTTCCCCAGTCTTTCAGATCGTTTTGCAGTGTCTCCAGTGTTTTATCTGTATGGCAGCTGAAACAGGCATTGGTCTCTGCAGGCATTCCATAGGCTTTGGTTTGTGCAGGGTAGGTAAAGGAGAAGAGATGTGAACGTACCGTAAATGGCGACCTGCTCGTATGTTTGGCGGTTTTGGGCATATGACACTCTATGCACAGAGAGCCTTTGGAGTCGGCTTCATGGTGTGTGTGTTCTTCCAGTGTCCCCTGGTGCGGCCCGATGATGGACCCAAAGGTATGACACTTCATGCAGGCATCATTCCCTTCAGAAGTTTGCGCGGTATTGGTCAGTTTATGCGGATCATGGCAATTGATACAAGTGATACCGTGCCGGTACATGCTATCATGGATATACTCATTTCCCTGGGTCCTGTTCTTCTTCGCTGCACCATTGGCCCAAAACTCTTCTGTCTCTTCGCCCAAGGCAAAAGGCGCTGGGAGCTTATAGCTTATCAGCGGTTTGCCCGGTTCATAGCCATCGGGAAAATCTGTGGCATCCATCCAGAGGTCCTTCATCCGGATCCTCTGTGTCTCAATGCGTTTGTCCCGATTTCTCATATGGCACTGAAAACAGACCTCATTGGTACGGATAGGATCGGTGAGACTGGCTTTAAAGATGTCATTGTCCGGATCTTTGGCATGCTGACTTCCCGGGCCATGACAGCTTTCGCAGGAGATGGAAGGTTCTATACGCTCTGCCGTTGCCATGTATCCGGTAAAGTGGCAGCCGTCACAGGTATTGGATGTGGGAAATGCCTTGTTATCGTGTGGGTATGACTCTTTGTACCAGTCGTCATAGGGTCTGTATGTCTGCCATTGCCTGGTCTCAACATTCCACTGGTAATTTCCCAGTCTAAAGTCCTCCTTGCCGTTGATGGTGGCAGGGACCATATAGCGCTGCTTGAACTTGCTCCCTACCGTGTAGACAGCCTGGGCCAATGTAAAGTCAGCATCCTTGGGCAACTGGGAAAAGTCTGCTACAACAGCAGAAGGGTCCTGTTGGATGTTCTGTATCATTTTGGAGTGCAGCGAGTCTTCCCAGGCATGTGCTTCACTTTTATGGCACTTTTTGCACGTTTGCGAACCGACAAAATGGGCACCCTGCTGTTCTCTGGGCTGAAGGTCAAGATTCAGACCGACACGTACGGTCGTAAGTTGCGTATAGTAGGGGGTGATCTTGGGAAGGTTCATCCAGATAATCCCCGCAATGACCACTACCAAAAGTATGCAGATTGCGAGGATCTTTTTCATAGTATCAATGCCTTTTGCATATGCTGCTTGATGGCATTAAAGGTATAGGCATGCCCGGTGAAATACTCAAAGGCGATAATGCCCTGGTAGAGCAGCATGTCGCTTCCGTCTTTGGTAGGCTTCTGATAGGTTCTTGCAAGTTTTAAAAACGGGGTCTCTTTCCCATAGATGACATCGACACAGGCCTTGGCCGAAGGGATCACCTTTTCGAGTATATCAGAGGGACAGGGAAGTGCATCATCTTCAAGTCCCGCGGAGGTCATATTGATGATGAGGTCATAGGCCCGGGGGACAAAATCATCAAAAGTATAGGTCTGGAAGCCATGCTCCTGAAAGTAGGTGAGCCTTCCTCCGCTCCGGTTCAGGATAGCGACATCATACCCAGCCTCCTTGAGTAGGATGGCGGTAGACTTTGCAGTCCCTCCGGCACCTAAAAAGAGTACCGTTTTTACAGCGTCGAATTCTGAGATCGCCTTTAAAAAACCGGGCGCATCTGTATTGTAGCCATAGAGTTTGCCCTCTTTTTCCACGATGGTGTTGACCGCACCTACCTTTTGTGCAAAGGGATCCAGTACATCACATGCTTCATAGGCATCTTCTTTATGGGGGACGGTAACATTGACACCTTTAAGTTTGAGATCAAAAAAAGTCTCTTTGAGCCTTGAGCCGTCTTCAAGCAGATAGCGGGCATAACATCCGTCAAATCCCAATTTCTCAAACGCGAGATTATGCATCAAGGGAGATTTGGAGTGGGAGACAGGATTTCCGAAGATGGCAAAGAGTGTTTTGCTCATCTTTAGAGTGTTTCCATTTCTTTCAGCGTAGAGAGCAGCGCACCGAGCTTGTTTTTCACTTCCAGGTATTCCAGTTCCGGTTTCGAGTCCGCTACGACACCCGCACCGGCCTGCAGGGTGATACTGTCGGGTTTGATGAGCGAGGTACGTATGGCGATGGCCGAGTCCATATTGCCGTCAAATGAGAAATACCCGACCGAACCGGAATAGAAACCGCGCTTGAGCCCTTCATACTGGGCGATGAGCTTCATCGCTTCTATTTTGGGGGCGCCGGTCATCGTCCCAGCGGTAAAGGTCGCGGCGAACAGGTCGAACATATCTTTATCCTCTTCCAGTACCGCTTCCACATCCGATACCATATGCATCACATGGGAGTATTTTTCGACACGCATCATGTCGGTCACTTTCACCGTACCGGTCTTTGCCACACGGCCGACATCATTGCGTCCCAGGTCTATCAGCATCAGGTGCTCGGCACACTCTTTGGGGTCATGCAGCATTTCTTGTTCGAGCTCTTTGTCGCGTGCTTTATTTTTGCCGCGTTTGCGTGTACCCGCGATCGGACGCAAGAGTATCTCACCGTCCGTCAGACGCACCATGACTTCCGGGGAAGAGCCACAGATGGAAAAATCTTCATAGTCCAGCAGGAAGAGGTAGGGAGAAGGGTTTTTGGAACGGAGTATCCGATAAAAACTCAACGGGTCCACCTGGCCTTTCTGTGTGTACCTGTTGGCCAGCAGTATTTGGAAAATATCCCCGGCACGTATGTTTTCTTTTGATTCTACCACCAGCTCCTTGAAACGGGCTTCGTCTATACTGAAAGTACCTTCGCCTTCAAGTTTTACCGCTTTAAGCGGCATGGGGGTACAGCTGTTCTGCAGGATATCCTCTATAGCGCTTATCCCGGATGCCATAGTGTCATCATTGAGGATCATCGTGAGCTTTGCACTTTTGTGCGAATAGGCGATAATGATCTTGGGACGTACCAGATCGAGATCAGGCGTATCAAGCGGATCGAGCAGCTTGTCCATACTCTTTTCCAGTACAGGTTCAAATACCTTTACCATGTCATAGGCGATGAAACCTATAAACCCATCGACAAAAGAGAATCCTACTTCTGAAGCTTTTTCCTTGTAAGCATCCTTGTCAACCTGGCGGTAATAGTTTTTTAAAAAGCTGAAAGGGTCTTCTTCCAATATCCTGCTTTCACCGCTTTGATCCGTATAGGTACTTTTTTTATCTTTATATCTGAGACGTTCCTGTGCACCGATGGTAATGAAAGAGAAGTTGCCTTCGCTGGTATTGACCACACTTTCAAAAAGCATGGTGATCTCATCGGGGAAGAGCTCTTTTATCTTACCATACAGCGCAACAGGCGTCAGTTGATCAAAAAGTATTGTTTTGTGCATTTTGATTTACCTTTTTACTACTTTACAACTATAAAAGCACGCTTCATGACACGGTCTCTTACAAGTACAAGTGCACGGTTGGCAGAGGCCTGGTCATTGTAGGGACCGACGAGCAAATGTTTCAGGTTGTTCGCGTTAGGTGCTGTCATATGATAGTTCAGCCCATTGTTCTTGATGATCGCCAAAAATTGTTTGCTGGGCTGCTTTTTAAAGGCACCTACCTGTATATAGTATCTCTTGGCAGATACTGCAGCGGGAACAGGTTTGGCAGCGGCAGGCTTTTGACGAGCAGGTGCCGGTGTTTTCTTAGGCTGGGCAGGTTCTGTGGCCTGCACAGATCTTGCGGCGGTCTTGGCTGCTTTTTGCTCTGCATCCGCTTTGGCTGCTTCTGCCGCTTTTCTCTGTTCCTGCACCGATTCCCAGTAGGCTATGTCAGCGGCATCCTTTTCACTGAGTGCTGTTTCTTTGCTTGAAGCCGCAGGGGCTTCTGCCACTTCAGGTCCAGCGGTCGGCAGTCTCAGCTCAGGAGCAGTTTCCTCTTTTTGGATGGCTGCTTCCGGTCTGTCTGTCTGGTCTGCGGGTGCTTTGATCCCGCTTTCAGCGACAGTGGAAAGCGATGGCGCTTTCTCTGGTTCAGGTACATTGGCCGGTTCTTTGAGCTTCAGCTCGGGCGCTATCATTTCTGTGGTATCCTCTTCAAAAGCAAGATCACTGTTGTCCGGCGTTTTGAGTAACGTTTTGGTAAAGATGATCGCCACGATCAACACAACGATCAGCAGTGCGATAATGGTTAAAAGGCTTTTCGTTTTACGGTATTTAGGTTCAACATTTTCGATAATCAGGTCATCAAGATTGTGGTCATGCATAAGAAGGAAATCTCCAGATATAATTTTACATTGATTATATCATATTTAGATATATTATTTAAATCCTAAAATGTATTATAGGGTAGCGTGACGATATTATAGGCTTCGGGAAGGGCTGCGGAAGGCAGACATTTCCATTTTTTGGTCATTTTTTCTTTGAGCGCATCTGAAAGTGTTTGTAGCTGTGCATCTGCTTCCTCCAAAGTCAACTGTTCGACTTTGATAAATACCTGCACTCTTTCCTCATCTTTCCCCTGGTAGATATAGAAGTCAGAAAGCTGCATGGTCTTGAACAAGTGCCTGACCAGATGGCGAAATCTTTTGTGCTCTTCCCCCTTATACTCAATGACAAGATAGTTGGTACGGTTATTTTTCAGCAATGGTGCAGCGATAACGAATTGCCTGTTTCGGTGCTGTTCGAACAGCAGGGGGGTCAGCGGTTCATCGATACGTTCGAACTTGGCATAAAAGGTACGGTTATCGAACTGTATCTGCTCGACGATCGTGTTGCGTTTGATGTAGTAGTGGGTATCAAAAAGCTCAAGGTCAAATATTTTCAACTATTTCACCTCAAGCGTGGGAGTGTGATCAACGCCGCCAGCCCCATAAGCTGAGAGCTGAAGTAAACGCAGCGGTAGTGCGGTAACCTTTTGGACTTTATGCAAAAGGTCTCCTGTTAATAGATGGCTTTGTCATAGATCACAAAATCTTGTGCCAGTGCTTTCATCTCTTCTTTGATCTTCGCATGTAGTGCCGCGTCATTGATATTGTCCAGTACATCAGCGATTTTGTTCGCGATCAGCTCAAACTCTTTCTCTTTCATACCTCTGCTTGTAAGCGCAGGAGAACCGATACGTACACCCGAAGTGACGAACGGGCTTCTGGTCTCACCCGGAACCGTGTTCTTGTTGACCGTGATACCTGCCGCACCCAGTGCAGCATCCGCATCTTTACCGGAGAAATCTTTGTTCAGGAATGAAAGAAGCACCAGGTGGTTGTCCGTACCGTCAGATACGACATCATAACCTCTCTTCATCAGTACGTCCGCCAGTACTTTTGCGTTGGCTTTGACCTGCTTTGCATAGACCTTCCATGCATCACTGAGGTTGTGTTTGAATCCTACAGCTTTTGCCGCGATGACGTGCACAAGCGGCCCGCCCTGAAGTCCGGGGAATATCGCTGAATTGATCTTTTTGGCGATCTCTTCGTCATTGGTCATGATCATACCGCCACGAGGACCAGCAAGCGTTTTGTGCGTGGTCGTGGTCACGACATCCGCATAAGGGAACGGGCTGGGGTGTTCGCCGGCACATACCAGACCTGCGATGTGGGCAATATCGGCAAACAAGATAGCACCTACGGCATCGGCGATCTCTCTGAACTTTTTAAAGTCTATCTCTCTGGCATAGGCAGAGGCACCACATACGATGATCTTTGGCTGTACGATCTGAGCGATCTCCAGTACTTTGTCATAGTTGATACGACCGTCAAGCTCCACACCGTAGGTGAAGCTCTGGTAGTTCTTACCGGAGAAGCTAGGCTTGGATCCATGTGTAAGATGTCCCCCGTGGCTAAGGTCCATACCAAGGATCTTCTCTCCGGCTTTAAGGAGCGCCGCATAGACAGCACCATTCGCCTGAGATCCTGAATGCGGTTGTACATTCGCATAGTTACACCCAAAAAGCTCGCAGGCTCTGTCTATGGCAAGCTGTTCCACGACGTCGGCATATTCACATCCGCCATAGTATCTTTTATTGGGATACCCTTCTGCATATTTGTTCGTAAAAACCGAACCCATCGCTTCCATCACCGCAGGGATGGTAAAGTTTTCAGAAGCGATCATCTCCAGGTGATCGGTTTGTCTTTTTCTCTCATTTTCAATCGCTTGAAAAATCTCCGGGTCAAAAGTTTCTATGGCATATGACATAATGTTTCCTTCTAGGTTTATTGGTGAATTTATATCCAAAAATTACTTTTATTTAGCAGTACTTCTCTCTTTGCAGGCTGCAACATCGATGCAGAACATCCCTTTGCCCTTCTTGGCAGGTTTGAGTTCTTCCGCAACATCATGTCCGCACTTTTTGCAGATACTCTCTATGTCGCACAGCGGCTGCAGCTCAGGCCTCGGTACTTCAGGCTTCATGGCAGGGAAGAGCAGGACGTCACGTATACTGTGCTGGTTCGTCAGCATCATGACAAGCCGGTCGATCCCTATACCTTCACCCGCAGTCGGGGTCATACCGTAGCTGAGCGCTTTGACATAGTCGGTATCCATATGCATCGCCTCATCATCATTGGTCGCTTCCTTTGCATCCACCTGCCCCTTGAACCTTTCATATTGGTCTATCGGGTCATTCAGTTCCGAGAAGCCGTTGGCGATCTCTTTGCCTGCCATGAAAAGTTCAAAACGCTCCGCGATGTCCGGGTTTTCATCCGATCTTCTTGCAAGCGGTGAGATATCGACCGGGAAATCAGTGATATAGGTAGGATTGATCAGCTTGCCTTCCACAAACTCATCAAAGAGTTCCGCCTGCAGGTACCCGAGAGTAAGGTTGGCGTCTACTTTGACATTATGGGCTGCAAGATAGGCCAGGGCTTTCTCTTTGTCTGTAGCAACCTCTGCAGGTACACCACCAATGCTGGTGAGCGATTCTATGTAAGGTATCTTTGCAAACGGTGTGGTGAAGTCTATCTCCAGGTCGCCATACGGGAGTTTTCTCTCCAGCTTTAGGTTCTCAAAAAGGTAGTCGAACAGTGCTTCGGTGATCTCCATCAGATCGGTGTAGGTTTTGTAGGCCCAGTAGAACTCTATCATCGTGAACTCGGGGTTGTGGGTATGGTCCATCCCTTCATTTCTGAAGTTCCTGTTTATTTCAAACACCGCTTCCATACCACCGACGATCAGACGTTTGAGGTAAAGCTCAGGTGCGATACGCAGATATCGCTCCACATCCAAGGCATTATGATGGGTGATGAACGGCTTGGCATTCGCTCCGCCGGGAATAGGGTGCATCATAGGGGTTTCCACTTCCAGGAAGCTTTTTTCCTCGAAAAATCTTCTGACCAGTGAAACGATCCTGCTGCGCATCACGAAGTTCTCTTTGACCTCCGGGTTCATGATCATATCCAGGTAGCGCTGTCTGTATCTGAGCTCCTGGTCCTGCAGTCCATGGAACTTCTCAGGAAGCGGGGAGATGGCCTTTGAGACGATCCTCATCTGCTTGCAGTGCAGCGTGATCTCACCGGTCTGCGTCACAAAAGGGTAGCCTGTGGCTTCGATGATATCACCGACCTCAAAGAGTTTCTTTGCAATGTTGTTATAGAAGCCTTCAGGAAGTTCATCCCTGTTGTAATAGATCTGCACCAGCCCTTCGGCATCTTCTATCTTGGCAAAAGCGGCCTTCCCCATGATACGGATAAATTTGAGTCTTCCTGTCAGCGAGTAGGTTCTGCTTTCGTCTTTTTTCTCCTCGGCCTCTTGCGCTTTGATATAAGCACACTCTTCTAAAAATGTTGTAGAGGGTGTTCCCTTTTCGATCTGATTGGGGTAGGGGTTGATGCCCTCTTCTCTTAGTTTTTCTGCTTTTTTAATGCGTTCTTGAATATATTGATTTTCAAATATCAAGCGGTCTCCTGTATTGTAATATAAGTTCGATGTAGTCTTTGGATTATTGGCAATCTTCACAAAGTCCGACGATCTTCATCGTATGGTCGGTCATGTGGAAATTGAACTTTTTGGCTATCTCTTCCTGTCTTGCTTCCATCGTCTCATCGTAAAACTCGATGATCTTTCCGCACTTGCTGCAAATAAGATGGTCATGGTGTTTCTTGAGCCCAAGTTCATATTTTTTCCCCTGTACCCCAAATGAGATGGAACTGGCGATCTCTGCTGTCTCCAGCAGAGAAAGCGTACGATAGACGGTTGCTATGCCGATATTGATTTCGGGATGCTGCTGCTTCAGCAATGTATAGATGTCCTCGGGAGTAAAATGCCCCTCATTTTCGTACAGAAACTTGAGAACAAGCTCTCTTTGTTTCGTGAACTTAAGTGTGTTCTCTTTTAAAAGTGTTTGAAACTTTTCTAAAAGTGAGGGATAGGTGATCATACTGGACCTTGCTTTTTTATTGCA
Organism: Sulfurovum sp.; assembly: GCF_036568385.1. Lineage (GTDB taxonomy): Bacteria > Campylobacterota > Campylobacteria > Campylobacterales > Sulfurovaceae > Sulfurovum. Next base: position 13,363 of record NZ_DATCSP010000020.1, read on the forward strand.
CTACTGTTGGAGCGGTAGTATTATTTTCAGTGCCGGAAGCATTGTTGTCAGGGGAAGTAACGACTTCTGTCACTTCAGACGTCGTCAATCCCAACTCAGAGGTATCCAGATTGATAAGGTAGGAACCTGCTTCCTTGAGATAAGGGTAGAGTACGGAGTCTTCCACATATTTCTCAAGGTTGTCTTTGATGAGCGTTACATTCGAGAGTGCTGTAACGATCAGTGCAAAGATTAGAAAATATTTTCCTCCTCCTACGATGAAACCAAAAAGACGGTTCAAAAACCCCAGTCCGCTCTCACTGGTAAGTTTTGAAAATATAGCTCCAAGCATTGTGGCACCCGTCCAAACGAGTATCAAAATGGCCATAAAGCCGATCAGTTTGAGCAATGCCGCATTTTCAAGATGTAAAAAGTTGGTATCAATAAAGTCTGCCGCTTTCTCAGACAGTCTGGATGCGAAGTAGACACCCGCTACAAGTCCCAGAAGACCAAAAACCTCTTTGATAAATCCTTGCATAAATCCTTTGATACCCAATATCAGTACGATAGCCGATATCGTGACATCAAAATAGTTGAAGTCCATCATTGAAAAATCCATAGTATCCCTTGCTTAAATTACTGTTGATTAACGTATTGTATCGATATATCTCTAAAAGTGCTTTTAGAGATGTATCCGGACAGATTACAATTTGGTACGTAGCTCATCCGGTCTGTTGGCATATTGAAGAGCAATATCCTTGCTGATCTTCCCGTCTCTGAGGAATTTAAGCAGTGCCTGTGTCTGTGTCTGCATCCCTGTATCTCCCTGACCCAGTTGCATTTGTGAATAGATCTGGTGTACTTTGTCTTCACGGATAAGGTTTGATATGGCATGGTTGGTCACAAGGATCTCCGAAGCGGCCACTCGTCCTCCTCCCAGTTTGGGAAGCAGTGCCTGTGCGATCACAGCCACGAGGGAAGAGGCGATCATCGCCCTGATCTGCGGTTGTTCATCTCCTGTAAATACATCGATGATACGGTTGACGGTTCCCGGTGCGGAAGAGGTGTGAAGGGTACCGAAAACAAGGTGACCGGTTTCCGCCGCGGTAAGGGCTGCCTCGATGGTCTCCTTATCCCTCATCTCCCCGATGAGTATGATATCCGGGTCTTGACGCATTGCATATTTGAGTGCTTTGGCAAAAGAAGCCGTATCTTCGCCGACCCCTCTGTGAGAGAAGACACATTTTTTGTTCTGGTGGATGAATTCCACCGGATCTTCCACGGTGATGATATGTTTTTGCTCATGCAGGTTTATCTCGTTGAGCATGGCTGCAAGCGTCGTTGACTTACCGGAACCTGTCGGCCCGGTCACGAGGATAAGCCCTTTTTCTCTTTTGATCAGTCTTTTGTACACCTCCGGTGCACCAAGATCATCCAAAGAAGGCACATCGATCGGAATGATCCTGAAGGCCGCTGCCGTATCTCCTAGCGTACGGTAAAAGTTCGCTCTGAATCGTCCTATACCAGGGAGCAGAAGTGCGAAGTCCAGTTCATCATACTCTTCAAACTGCTGTTTTTGCTTCTCTGTGATCAGTGAATAACACATCTCTTCGATATCTTCTCCGGTAAGTTTGGGAAGGTTGACAGGTTTCAGTACGCCGTCAAGTCTGATCTGCGGTTCGGTACGACTCACAAGGTGAAGGTCTGAAGCTCCGTGTGTCACGACACTCTGAAGCAGTTTTTTGATGTCAAAAGCGGCCATGTTTATCCTTTATTCATGTATTGTTATTTAGATATTGAGAGTCATTATATCCAACTATCACCCTGTTTTATACTTATTCGATGATGGCTGGTACGATAAAGAAATCATCCTTGCTTTGCGGTGCATGAGAGAGGATATCTTTGGCGATATTGTCCGGTTCTCTAGGAGTGTCTTCTCTTAAAGGGGTGCCTCCATCGAGCGTGGAGAATGTGGCATCCAGTGCAGAGGTGTCCAGCTCGTTGAGATTGTCAACGTAGGTGAGTATACCTGAGAGCTGCTCCATTACTTCTTCTTTTTTGGCATCACTTATTCTGAGATGGGAGAGTTTTTCAAGTTTGGCCAAAACGGTGTTGTCTATTTTCATATATCTGCCTCGGGTCATTAAGTTTTACAGTTGGTCTCATTATATATTAATTTAGTTTAAGATATAAACTACAGATAAAATGTCATTACTAAGGAGAGTATATGCAACAGCTATTGGATATGCAGTCAGATGAGTTCAAAGCAGAGTTGGAAAAAACCAAGAAATTTACAGATAAAGTATGCGAGAGCAAAGGATGGGTCTACAGTATCAATGAGGATGTGAATGAAGGGGTAACACTCGGACTTGCAAGACATAAGATGCTGTACGGTAAAAGATTTTGTCCGTGCTATTTGGTTGAACCTGACGAAGAGAAGCCGGGAAAATATAAAAGTACGGATGACAGGATATGCCCCTGCAAACCAGCGATAGAAAAAGAGATACCGGAGGATGGTATCTGTCACTGTCAGATCTTCTGTACACCTGAGTACAGAGCCGAGCAGGAGGCGCAAAGCAAGTCTTAACAGCAGATTATAATAATTATTGACTATAATTATTCGATTACTTTATAGCAGGAGACAATGATTTGCAGACACTATTAGAGCAACATGATATCAATTCTGAAGAACTCGAGATACTTCTTGAAGCCAGAGAAGAGGGGAAAGTGGACTTTCTTCTTGTAGACGTAAGAGAAGAGATGGAATATAACATGGGGCATATCAAAGGCGTTGACATGCTCAAACCTACGACCGCTTTTCAGGAATGGGCGCATGATCTTTTAACAGGCACAAAAGACAAAAAGGTCATCTTCACCTGTCGTACAGGCAATAGAAGTGCACAGGTGCAACAGGTCTTTATGCAGCACGGGCATACCGGTGTGATCAACCACTACGGAGGTATTGTGACCTACCAAGGTGAGATCGAACAGTAAAATGGGCAAAATACTCTATCTTCATGGTTTTGGGTCATGTGGCGAGGGCAACAAGTCCAAAGCGCTCAAAAGCTATTTCGGTGAAGGGAACGTGCTTTCACCCGATCTGCCTTACGCGCCGCTTGATGCCATTACCTACATAGATTCCCTTATCATGCACGAGGATATCGATACCCTGATAGGCTCCTCTCTAGGCGGATTTTATGCCACCTACTTTGCAGAAAAATATGCCATGAAAGCGATCCTTTTGAACCCTTCGACCCAACCGTGGAAGACACTGTCCGCCTATGTGGGGTGGCAAAAACGTTTTTGCGATGAAGAGGTGTTTGAATTCAAGTCCAGCTATATCGCGCAGTTAGAAACACTGGAAACGGAGATAAAGCACGGGACCTATCTGGTACTTTTACAAAGTGAAGATGAAGTCTTGGATTATACTAAAGCACAATCTCTCTATAATACGCACAAAGTGATCGTGGAGTATGGCGGGAACCACCGTTTTGAAAATATTGATGCCTATATGTCCATGATAGAAAAATTTAGAAAATGAGAATAGTATGAATGTAGTTGACCTCCTGCTTAAACTGTTGAGTTTTAAGTCCTTAACACCGGATGATGACGGTGCTTTGAAGTTCATTGAAACGTACCTGGATGGATATGAGGCGATCTATGTGAACAAAGAGGGTGTAAAAAATCTTTTTCTATCCAGAAAGTTCGCAGAGGGTCCTCACCTGTGTTTTGCAGGACATGTCGATGTCGTACCACCGGGCGATAAATGGGAGACCAATCCTTTTGTTCCTGTCATAAAAGAGGGGAACATCTATGCCCGCGGTGCACAGGATATGAAGTCCGGTGTGGCCGCTTTCGTACAGACCTGTAAAGAGATCGAGCATTTTGAAGGTACGCTTTCCGTACTGCTCACTTCCGATGAAGAGGGTGAAGGGAAATACGGAACCTCGGTCATGCTTGAACACCTCAAAGAGATAGGGGCTCTACCCGATTACTGCATTGTCGCAGAACCGACATGCGAAACGGTGTTCGGTGATGCGATCAAGATAGGAAGACGGGGCTCGATCAACGGGTATCTGACACTGAACGGGAAGCAGGGGCATGCCGCCTATCCTGAAAAGGCGGTCAACCCTGTACACCAGATCGCTCCTATTCTGGACAAGATCGCCGGCGTGGACCTGGACAGCGGTGATGACGACTTTGCACCGAGCAAGATGGTGATCACGGACATACGTGCCGGCATGGAAGTGACCAATGTAACACCGGGCACCTTAAAGATGATGTTCAATGTACGCAATTCCACTAAAACTACACAACAAGAGGTTAGACTCCATATCGATAAATACTTTGCGGGCTTGGATTACAGTTTGGAATTGACACAGGGGTCCTACCCGTTCGTGACGCAGAGAGATTCTAAAATAGTGAAACAACTCTCTTCGAGTATCAAAAATGTCACCGGTGTGGAAACAAAATTTTCTACGGCCGGGGGTACCAGTGATGCAAGGTTCATGGGTGCCTTTGGGATCGATGTGGTAGAGTTCGGTGTCATCAATGACACGATACATGCCCCCAATGAGCGAACATCCATCAAAGAGGTGGAAGCGCTTTGTGAGGTATTTAAAGATATGGTAAAACATTTTAATTGATTGAAGGATGAGTATGAATAAAATAATATTAGGTATTTTGCTTTTATCGAGTACACTCTTTTCTCTTGAGTGGACAAAAGATCTGGATACAGCGTTCGCGCTGGCAAAAAAAGAACAGAAAGATGTGATGGTACTGGTAGAAGGTGAAAATTGCAGATGGTGTAAAAAATTCAAACATCGCACGTTGACGGATGAAAGTGTGGAAAAGAGACTTGAGAAATTTATTGTCGTCAAGGTGATGAGAGAAGATGACGCTGCCATGTCAGTATTGCCACCGGTAGAAGGGGTGCCTACCGTTTTCTTTATGACGGAGGAAAAAGCGGTCATCAAAGAGATTCTAGGATATCGCAATATAAGAAAGTTCACTGATTGTATCGACAGTGTAGAAAACAGAACCAACTATAACTGCAATCAATAAAAAGTGAGCGGCATGTCAACTATGAAAAAAATGGTGCAGGTCATTGCATGTTTTTCTCTATGTTTTCTTCAGGGGTATGGCGAAGAGCACTGTAAGCCGGCTGATCTCACCGCAGTAAAAGCTCAAAAAAGCGACACGAGCAAAGAGAAAGAAGAAAAAGCGTCATTGGCTGCATTTGAAAAACTGCATTGGGAAACAGATATGGATGAAGCATTCGAACGTGCAAAAAACGAGCGCAAAAATGTCATGGTCATGATCGAGGAGGAAGAGTGCAAATGGTGCATGAAGATGAAAAAAGGCGCCTTATCCGATCCGAAAGTACAAAAGAGACTGCAATCCTATATCTTGTTAAAAGTGAAGAGATCAGACAAGAAGACGGCAAAACGCATTGAAGAGTTTACAGGGGCGATACCAAGTTTTTATTTTATGCAGCCGGATCAAGAGATGATAGAGTCTGTGATCGGCTATTTTATGACGGAAGATTTTGCAGGCTACCTGGATGAGCTTGCAGAGGATAATGAAGGATACCAATGATATTCAGACGTCCTCATTTTACTGAATATATCATGGCCAGGCTGGTTACCTTGGCAGTGGCCACCAGTGTAGTGTTCAGTATACTCTTTTGGATCTTCATACCGGATGGAACCACCGTACTCATCGCTATAGCCATCTTGATTTCGGGGTTTTCAATATTTATCTATGCGATAAATCGCGGGGCGGAGCATATGCAGCGGGAACTGCAGCTGATCAACAAATATTTGGATAAACTTGAGAAAATAGACAATATCGACTACAAAGCGCAATTTTTTACCAAAGAGTTTGAAGATATCAATCAAAATCTCATTAAAGTGATCCAAAGCGCCAAAAAACGTGAAGATATCAAACAGCGTTACAATGCAAAACTGAAACTTAAGAACCGTCAGCGTGCCGATATGATATCGGCGATCGCACATGAGTTCCGAAACCCTATAGCCTCCATAATGGGATATGCGCAAACTTTGGACGAAGATAAAGATATTCCTTCCGAACTGCAAGAAAAATTTCTGCGAAAGATCTATAACAATGGGGTAAAAATAGAGTCACTGCTCAGCAGACTGGTACTATGGAACAAGTTCGAGAGCGGAGAAGCCACCTTGCATCCGAGCAATTTCGATCTCTACAAATTAGTAGAAGAAGTAAAAATTTCGCTTGAAGAGAAGTATCCCCAGAGGGAGATCGTGATAGAGGGAAGTCCCTATATGGTCGATGCGGACCGTACCCTTTTGGAGGTCGTGCTAAAGAACCTGATAGAAAATGCACTGAAGTATTCCAAGGATGAGGTGCTGGTCAAGATAGAGGATGGCCGACTCTCTGTGGTAGACAAAGGCGCAGGTATCTCCTCAGAGGATATTTCAAAGGTCACTAAAAAGTTTTATCGCTCAGGTACACACAGCTGGGATAATTCAATGGGACTGGGACTTTCGATAGTGAAAAAGATCCTTGCACTGCACGATACTTCCCTGGAGATCGAGAGCGAGGAAGAGAAGGGGTCCACTTTTTCTTTCAAAATTTAATTGATGATTTTATTCATAAAAATTGATAGTTAAAATTCCCTTTTGAAACACCCCTGTAAAAACTTTGTTTTCTTTCAGTAAATAACCATTATTTAAACCAAACTTTTATACTATTGTTCCATGCGTCATCCCCTGGTCTGTACGGATCGGTGGGTACTTATAATTATTATAAGATGAGCTAAATTTAAGGAGGAAGCATGAAATTAGGTTTCTTGGTTGACCTTAACCTATGTATGGGTTGTAAAGGTTGTGAGATTGCTTGTAAAGTGGAAAATGAAGTTCCATTGAGTTCTTGGCGTTTACGCGTCAAATATATCGATCTGGGAACATTCCCGGATACCAGACGTTCATTTACGCCGCTACGTTGTAACCATTGTGAAAACGCACCATGTGAACGTATCTGTCCGGTATCTGCATTACATTATTTAGAGAATGGTATTGTAAATATTGACAGTGAGAGATGTATCGGTTGTGCTGGTTGTATGATGGCATGTCCTTACGGAGCGATCTATATGGACCCTGAGACAAATACAGCAGATAAGTGTACGTACTGTGCTCACCGTATTGAAAGCAGTTTGATGCCGGCATGTGTGGTAGCGTGCCCGGTAGAAGCGAACATTTTCGGTGACCTTGAAGATGACCACAGTCATATTTCATTGTATATCATGGAGCATAAAGGTGCTGTTCAGGTACGTAAGCCGGAGAAGCATACGTCTCCGACACACTTTTATGTAGGTGGCGGTAATGCAACATTGAACCCGCTTGCACATCAGAGAATCGAAGGCTTCAGTCTCTTCAATGACATTACGCACTTGGAGCACGTAGGAGATAAAAATCACGGTATTCTTGACAGATTCCTGGCGCCATTTGCTGGAGATCATGGACCAAAAGACAATGCAAGTTTGATCGAATCCGCAACAGATGCTGATACACAAGAGGGAGGTCACTAAGATGGTTGAAAATACAATTAACGCAACACAGGCGATCGTTACATTGGATGTACCTATCCAAGGTATTGTTTGGGGTAGCATTATTACTGTGAATATGTGGGCAAAAAGTATTGGTACCGGTGTCGTATTTTTGGCGGCATTCTTATGGTTCAGACATAAAAAAGAAGATATGCCTAACCTAAGATGGCTGATGCCGGTGCTTGCATTTGTATCATTGAACGTATTCCTATTGTTCACATTGATCGATCTGCACCAGCCTTATAGAATGATCCACATTTTCACACACCCGCACTGGACTTCCTCTATTACTGTAGGTGCCTGGTTGGCATCCTTGTTCCTGGGTCTTATTACGATACTGATGATCATCGGTGTGGCGGATGCATTCCCGGGTCTTGGCGGTAAGAAGTGTAAGCTTACAGCACTGGCTAGAAACAATTCTGCAGTGTATGAAAAAATCATACCTTTCCTGGTATTTTTGGCGATCCCTGTGACAACATATACGGCGATCATCATGGCACAATCAAGTGCAAGAGAGTTATGGCAGGCACCGACTGAAGTGATGCAAATGATGTGGGCAGCGCTTATGGCTGGTTCTGCGGCACTTATTTTTGTTTCTGGTTCTTGGAGTAAAGAGGCGAGAAAAGATCTTGCCTTGATACTTACTATGGCGGTACTGTTCAGTTTCATGATGTATATGGGTGAGTACTTCTTCTCATTTAAATCTTCTGAAGCGGAAGCGACCTTGGCCTATGTGCACGCAGGCGGTCCATATAGTGTAGAATTCTGGTTTGGTATGACACTTGGATTTATTATTCCATTCTTTATTGGATTAAGCTATATGAGATCAGAAAATATAACGCTGCTTAGATTTGCAGCTATTTTAGCATTGGTAGGATTATTCTTGGTAAAAGATGTATGGCTTAAGATCCCACAAATGTTACCATTAAGTTAAGGAGAAGATATCTATGACAAAATCAATGAATACAGAAGATAAAAATTTTATCGAAGGTAGAAGAAGTTTCCTTAAAGGTACAGCATACTCTGTCGCAGGCGCAACACTTGCAGCAGGCGTGTTCAAAACTGTAGCCGATACGCCGGCAATGGCAGAAACGAAATTTACACCGACACCTAAAACACTTGCATTCTATCCGCCGCTTGAAGAGTGGGATAGTTTTACAGAGCTTTCCGGAGATGACTGGAAAAGAGGTGGTACTAGCAGACATGGTGTACAAAGCGAAGACAATCCTGATGGGATCAAAGCCGTAGAGTATATGCTTGTTCCTACATCCTGTTCAAACTGTGAAGCTTCCTGTGGTCTGACCGCATGGGTTGACCTTTCAACCTATAAAGCAGGCGGGCAGCTTGCAGTACGTAAATACATGGGTAACCCGCTACACTCAGGATCTCGCGGTAGAAACTGTGCGAAAGGGTATGCAACACAATCACAAATGTATGATCCGGACAGAATTCCTTTCCCTCTTAAAAGAGCACCTGGTTCTAAAAGAGGTGAAGGTAAATGGGTAAGAACCACTTGGGATGAAGCGATGAAAGAGATCGGGAAGAAGATGCATGACACGCTCAAAGTGGGTGATGAGATCTCTAAAAAATCGATCATGTACCATGTTGGTCGTCCAAACGAGAACGGATTCGGTCACCGTGTACCGCACTCTATGGGTATTGACGGCTATGACTCGCATACAAACATCTGTTCTGCAGGTGCAAGACAGGGTACGATCCAGTGGACAAATGATGATAGAAACTCACCGGATTGGTCTAATGCGAAGCTGATCTTCCTTCAGTCATCACATGCAGCAGATGCAGGACACTACTTCCAGCAGGCAGCAGGTCGTATCGCTGAAGCACGTAAAAAAGGTGCGAAACTTGTTGTTATGGATCCAAGGCTTTCGAACTCTGCCGGTATGGCAGACCTTTGGGTACCATGTTGGCCGGGAACAGAGACTGCACTCTATCTTTACCTTGCAAACAGAATCCTGAATGAAAAAGGTATTGACGGCAAGCCTCTGGTAAACCATAATTTTGTGAAGAACTGGGTCAACTGGGATCAGCTGATGAAAGACAGAGAGTACCTCAATGTACTTCTGGAAAAAGGGTATATCAAATCTGTGCCTGCGGGTGACAGTTATGAAGAGTTCATCGCTATGGTAGCAGAAATGTACAGCCCGTATACGCTTGATTTTGTGGCTGAAGAGTGTCGTATCGAAAAACGTATCGTAGAGAAGCTTTTTGATATGTTCATCGATGCAGGTACAAGAGTGGCAACCTACATCTGGAGAGCAGGACCGATCGGTCACAAAGGCGGATGGATGATCGCAAGATCGGCATTCCTGCCGTTTGTACTTCGTGGTGCAATGGCTGGTGACAAGGGTGGTGTCGGATTGCACCACTGGCATGTCATCTCTGTGAACGGTAAGGGTAATGCTGCAACGGTAGATGGCGGAGAACCAGGAAAAGTGGATGTATGGAACGAGTTGTCATGGCCACCTGAGTATCCATTAAGTTCTTATGAAATGAGCCATATTCTGCCGCACCTTCTTTTAGATGAAGAGTGGAGAAAAAAATGGAACGAAAAAGGACTGAACGTCCCTGAAAAATTGGCGGTATGGATCCCTCGTATGTATAACCCGGTCTGGATCAACCCGGATGGTTTCAGATGGATCGAAGCGCTTAAGAGAGAAGATAAGATCGAGTTGTCATTCAACCTTTCTCCGACATGGTCTGAGACGAACTGGTACTGTGACTATATCCTTCCTACAGGGCTAGCAGGTGAAAGACATGACCAGCACTCTGAAGCGACAGAGCCAAAAAAATGGTTAAGTTTCCGTAACCCGGCATTAAGAGTTGCATTGGAGAAAATGGGCTGGCAGCCAAAAGACCCAACAAGAGCTACACTGGAAGCGCACATTAAAGCAGGACTTGGTGAAGTATGGGAAGAGGTAGAGTTCTGGGCAAATATCATGGTACACCATGTAGATCCAGATGGATCATTGGGTATCAGAAAGCACTGGGCTTCAAAAGAAGATCCAAGCAGAGCGGTAACGATCCCAGAGTGGTACCAGGCAGCATTTGACCTCCTTCCTAATTTGAGAAAGGCGGCAAAAGCAGCGTACCCTGATTCCAAGTACCCTAACTATGAGATGATGAGAGACAGAGGTACGTGGCTGGAAGAAGATAATATCTACAGACCGCAGGAGAGACCACTGAAAAAAGTAGGTGACACCTATATTTCACATGGGCATGAGTATCATGAGAGTGATGTGGTGAAAGATGAGTTCGGTGTTTTGACCGCGACAGACAGTCATGGTAAAGAGACAGCGATCGGTGTTGAGGTTGATGGTGAACTTATGCAAGGTTTCCATACTTTGAGTAAAAAACTTGAATTCTACTGTCAGTGGCTTAAAGAGTGGAAATGGCCTGAGTATGCTTTACCTATCTATCCGACGAATGCGGAAGATAGAAAGAAAATGACACACGTTGTAACACAGGTACACCATGACTTTATGCAAAGTGATAACGAGTTCGCATTGAATACGGTATTCAGATTACCGTACAATATTCACACACGTTCTGTAAACTCCAAGCACCTTATGGAGATCTCGCAGAACCACAACCCGGTATGGATCTATACCGAAGATGCGAAGAAACTTGGCATCAAAAGAGGCGATGCGGTCAAGGTAACGATCCAGGATACTGTTTCAGGTCTTGAGTCAGGTTACTTTATCGCTATGGCAGTACCGACCGAAGCAACGATGCCAGGCGTACTCGCATGTTCACACCACGCAGGTAGATGGAAACTCAAAAATGCAGTAGAGATCCCTGGATTTGAACACAAATTAGGTGTGATGGGTGTTGGTTCTCCTCTCTATGAGTTGACAATGGATGGTAAAGTAGGTACGCTCAAACCAACGCAAGGCATCCTCGACGGTATGGATGAAAATAAAGACTCTTGGCAGTTCAAAGAGTACAACAGAGACCTTGATAACATTTGGTGGGATGGTCTTTCCGGGTCATGGCAAAATGCTGTAGCACCTTCTCATCCGGATCCTGTTGCCGGTAACCATGCATGGCACCAAAAGGTCGTACTTGAACCTGCAGGTAAAGATGATCAGATCGGTGATGTATATGTGAATTATGAGAATAATATGAAGGTCACCCAGGCTTGGAGAGATAAATTGACTCGTCCACTTGACAGTACTGACACAATTAGACGCCCTAAACACATCAAGCGTCCTTGTGTGCCTTTGTCTGACAAAGCCTATGCAGTAAATATCAAGTAAGCCCTGCTTACTTGTATACTCTCAAGCCAATGCTTGGGAGTATCTACACGATACAATTTCCCAGATAATTAATTGTCTTATTACTTATTTATCTTGAAAGTGGTATAGTGCCAACATATTTAACATGAAAGCAGATGTATATAAAATGGATTTAATGAAACAAGAGATAGAAAACCGTATAGCGATTTATGCTTTGATCTCACGATTGATGCTCATAGAAGTGGATGAAACTTTTTTGGAAAACATCGAGAGTGATGAGAGACTGTTGTCTTTTTTCCCTAACTACAGAGATTGGGGTAAACGTAAAGAGCTGTCGCAAAAAGAGCTGATAGAAAAATACTATAATGTGGATTTTACCAATCTCTTTTTGATGCACCTGGTACCGTATGAAAGCTTCTATACAAGAGATGACCAGATGATAGAGAGCGGCGGGGACAATCCTGTCATAGAGCTCTATAATGAGCTGGATTTCCGTGTGGAACTGGATGCGGCAAGGGTCGTGAGTGCTGACCATATAGGGGTAGAGCTGGAGTTCATGTATATGTTATGTACAGCACTGAAAAAAGCGTTAGAGGCAGATGACAAAGACGGGATCTGTGAATTGCTTCAGGTACAGCGTGCATTTTTAAAGGAACATTTGCTGGAGTGGGCACCGCTCTTTTTGATCAATGCTAAACGTGAGTCGCGTACACCGCTGTATCATGACGGTGCGGAACTGGCCTTGGAATTTCTACTGAGCGACTTTGAATATGTCAATGAGGCATTATCCACACACTGTGGGGATGAAGCGTAATCTATGGGTTTACATTTTGATGTCAGTGCTTGTGTAAGAGCAACCAGTAAATTTTCCCAGTGTACCAAGTGTGTGGACATCTGTCCGGATTCCATCAAACTGGTAGATAATCTTCCAAGTTTCAGCCTGGCTACAGGTACTGAGGCAGCAGCTTGTGTGGGAGAATGTCCTACCGAGGCATTTGCGCTTTCAGACTTTTCTACCACGGAGTTTTTCTTTCGCTTTTTAGAGTCTAAGGTACGGTTGATCTCACCCAAGGTCAATGTTCCCTGCGTCTCGGTCCTGAGTGTGGAGCACTTGATCTCCCTGGCGCTGGCCAGTGAGGAAAAGATCACGATAGATCTGAGCTCCTATGATGAAGATTCTTTGCTCTTTGAACATATCGAGAAGCGTATAGATGAGGCGAATTTCATCTTGTCCAGTTTCTCTGACAAACAGCTAAAGACCAACCATGTCCCGCAAAAAGAGCCGATAACAGAGAGCAACGAGGAGCTTGAGGATGCAGCTTCCTCAAGACGTTCCTTTTTGGGGAATGCTTCGCTCAAGGGTGTGATAAAACACAAGAAAACCTTTGATGACGCCGTGGATGAGGATGAACTGCAGCATTTTGAGATCGATGCTTCCGTGGTCGCAAAGATCAAAGATAAAAGACTGCCCAACAAACGGAAGATACTTTTTACTACCCTGAAACATGCAGGTGTCCCGGATGTGTTCGAAGTACTTCCGGAAGAGGAAGTGAGCTTCACTTCTCAAAAGTATGTGGATGAAAGCTGTACCAACTGTCAGATATGCTACCGTATCTGTCCTACCGGAGCACTTTCCTCCAATGCAAAGTTTTCACTGATCCATTTTGATGCCATGCTTTGCGTGAAGTGCCGTTTGTGCCATGATGTCTGTGAACCCGATGCGATACAGCTCCAAAGCGGTTTTGAGATCAAAGAGTTCTTTGAACCTACGCAGAGGACACTGGCGACATTTAACATCAAACGCTGTAATGAGTGCGGCAACAACTTTACCTACACAGGCGGAGAACAGACATGTCCGCGCTGTCTGATCGAAGAAGAGGAAGCGCTGTTCCTGCATGACAACGCAAAACGCATGAGAGGGGAGGAGGATTAAAATGGTACATTTTATCGAGCCCATGGGCGAAACTTCAGTGCATGCACCCCAAGGGTATTTCCTCTGGGCAATTCAAGACGGGCTTTGCTCATCTTCAAGGAGAAGTCTATAATGCAGCCCCATGAGATCAAGCCAGACACAGGACTCTGTACCATACTTGGATATAATGCACAAACAGGATATATGAGACGATACTTTAACAAGATCATGAAGTATCAGGGTATCAATGCAACGGCTATAGCCTTGAATATCACCGATGAGCATTTTGACTTTACGATGTCCAATGTCGGGGAGTCCAAGGTCACACAGATGATGATAGAAAGAGAGTTCGGTGCCAAAGCGGTAGCATACTGTGAAAGCCTGAACCCTTGTGCCCAGAGAGAAGGGCGTGTGGACTTTATAGAAGTTTCAGAGGGAAAGGTTCAAGGGTTCTGTCTGGATGACGAGGCAAAAGCACTCTATGACAAACCGGAATTCCTTGACGACCAGATCCTTTTTGTCACAAAGATCATGCTGATCGCCAACAGATGGTTCGGCGCAAAGATCGATGTCAATGATATTCCGCTACTAATAGGAGATAAAGAATGAGAGATATAGACGATTTAAGAAAAGAGTTTGAAAATTTTAACGAGCAGAACTTTAACGGAAAACCGGCGTTCGGTCCTGATGGACAGTGTGCAGCGGATGAAGAAGCGGACCTGAAGGACTATCCTTCTTATACGGAAGCGCTCTATGCAAAGCTTATTGCCCCGCATGTAAGCGGTATTTATATTTCAAGATGGGATATTAAAGATATCGCACTTGCAGCCGGTGATTCTATGGCGATTCATCCACGTAAACGTATGTTCGAGCTGCTTATGAAGTACGCAACAAGCAAAGAAAATATGCAGTCGGTCCTTGATGCTCTGGAAGCACATATGGAAGAAAAAATTGCCATTTATACAGAGTGTATGACAAAGTTTCCAAGCAGTGCAGAAGTATTCCAGCCTAAAATCGACAAAGCGCGAAAAACGATGAAGCTCTTCCCTCAGATCATTGAAGAGTATTTTGCAGAATAGTTAGAGTCTCCCTTATCATACTTTCTGTATAATAGTTACTATTAAATACTGTAAGGGGAAGCATGTCTGATATCAGCAAAGAAGAAGTACTCGCATACCATAAACAGGGAAAGATAGCCATAGAGCTGACCAAACCCTGTAACACCCAACATGAACTCTCCCTTGCCTACACTCCCGGGGTGGCCATACCCTGTCTTGAAATTGCTAGAGAGCCAAAACTTTCTTTTGAATATACCAACCGTTCCAATCTGGTCGCTGTGATCTCTGACGGTACCGCCGTGCTGGGTCTAGGGGATATAGGCCCTCTTGCTGCCAAACCTGTCATGGAGGGGAAGTCGGTACTGTTTAAAAAGTTCGCACATGTGGATGCGTTCGACATCGAGCTGGATGTCCATACGGTGGAAGAGATCGTGGCAGCTTGTAAAGCCATCGCACCTACCTTTGGCGGTATCAACCTTGAAGATATCAAAGCACCGCAATGTTTTGAGATAGAGCGCAGGCTCAAAGAAGAACTGGACATCCCCGTATTTCATGATGATCAGCACGGGACAGCTATCATCACCACGGCGGGACTGATGAATGTACTGGAAATTACGGGGAAAAAAGCAGAGGAGATCAAAATCGTGGTAAACGGTGCCGGTGCGGCAGGGATCTCCTGTGCGAAGATGTATCAGAAACTGGGGGTGAAGCATATTGTCATGTGTGACTCCCGGGGGGTTATTTCCACCTACAGAAATGATCTCAATGTCTACAAGGCACCATTTGCGGTAGAGACCGAGGCTAGAACGCTTGATGAGGTGATAGAGGGGGCAGATATGTTCTTGGGACTGAGTGTTGCAGGGGCACTGACCAAAGAGATGGTAGCCAAAATGGCACCGGAACCTGTCATCTTTGCTCTGGCGAACCCCGTACCTGAGATCTTGCCTTCTGAGGTCAGAGAGGTACGTGATGATGCCATTATAGGGACCGGTCGTTCTGATTTTCCCAACCAGATCAATAATGTACTGGGCTTCCCCTTCATTTTTAGAGGGGCACTGGATGTACGGGCAAAAAAGATCACCGAAGGGATGAAGATGGCAGCGGCCGAAGCGCTTGCAGCCTTGGCAAAAGAACCTGTACCTGAGTATGTCAAAGCGGCCTATCAGGATCAGAACATCACTTACGGAAAATCGCATATCATTCCTTTACCCTTTAACAAAGAAGTGCTGATCTGGGTTGCTCCCAAAGTAGCAAAAGCAGCTTTTGAAGAGGGCGTCGCACGGGTAGAAAGTTTTGATGAAGAGGCCTATAAAGAGCAGTTAAAGTATAGTATTTACGGTTCCGAAGAGGATCAGTAAACGATGAAACTTAAGAGTTATTTGGACCTTACTGCACTGTTGGAGCTCTCTCCCGCTTCCAGAGAAGAGAACCGGACCTTTGGCATCACCCATGTGATGGTAAAAAATAAACCACTGCAGCAGCTTATGGCATGGGTAGAAGCACATAAAAGCAAATTAAAACAACCGCTTTTAAGCGAGACCTTTACCTCTTATCTCTATGCGGTCACCGTATCACTTTCCTTGATCGCATTTGTGCTGGGTCTATTGTCGGGGATCGCACTGCTTTCCTATAGCGGCAAAGAGCCGGTGAACGTTATCTATTTTATGGCAATGGTCATTGCCTATCCGCTCTTGACACTGGTACTCTCCCTGTTCGCCATGGTAAGGGCCAACCGCTCTCAAAATGTGCTGGTGCACCTGTCACCGGCTTTTTGGATGGAGAAGATGTTAGGCTTGTTGCCGGGTAGCATGCAAGAGAAGATAAGGGGGCTGAAGATCAACGTGCTTCTCGCAAACTGGCTGATCATCAAACGTTCACAGCTGCTTGCACTCTGTTTTTCTTTCGGTTTGCTCTTCGCACTTCTGGCTGCGGTGGTCACGAAAGACATCGCCTTTGCATGGAGTACCACTCTGGAGATCGACCCTGAGAGGTTTCATGGATTTCTGCATACCCTGGCCTTGCCGTGGAGAGAGCTTTATCCTTCGGCTGTACCTTCCATGGCACTGATTGAGCAGAGCCACTATTTCAGATTGGGAGAACAGTTGAGCGAAAAGATGATAGCAAATGCTTCCGTCCTTGGAGAGTGGTGGAGATTTTTGGCCTTTTCGACGCTTTTTTATGCCATTCTTTTGCGCTTATTGATGTATCTGATCGCTTCAGCGGGTCTGAGCCGTGCGGTCACACACTCTCTTTTGACACTCAAGGGAACCAAACAGCTGCTTAGAGAGATGAATGAACCTATCATCGCAACCCACGGAAGGGGATCGGAACAGGCATTTGTCTCGAATGGTTCCTCTTACGGACAGATCATACATACATTAGACAGCTCGTATGATATCGTACAGGGATGGGCTATGACATCAAAGGAACTTGTGCTGCTCTGTGACAGTATGGGTATCATATCGCCCGAACATTTTGGGGTAGGGGGGAGCAACCAACTGGAAGAAGACAGTGAAGTGGTAGCCAAAAGCAGGGGTGAGGTGCTCTTGTTCGTCAAAGCATGGGAGCCTCCTACCATGGATCTTTCAGACTATCTGGAAGCGCTGGCGCCCAAGGTGGACAAGGTGATCGTTGCACCCGTCGGTACGGCAGAAGACGGTTACAGCGTCACTGCCAAAGAACTGGATGTATGGGACAGAAAACTCTCGGTGCTGAATCATGAAAAGGTATGGTTAAAACGATGATCGGTACACATCCCAGATTTGCTGTGGTAGGGCATCCCAACAAAGGAAAAAGTTCCATTGTTTCCGCTTTGGCCCTGGATGATTCGGTGCAGATATCCGATACCCCTGGAACCACAGTCAAAAAACGCGGTTTTCCTTTGAGCGTGGATGGCAAAGTGCTCTATGAGCTTTTCGACACCCCTGGGTTTCAGCGAGCCAGAAGGGTACTCGCCTGGCTGGAAAAACACCAGGTATCTGCAGATAAAAGATCCGAGGTTGTGCAAGCCTTCATCGATGCACACAGGGAGGATGAACGTTTCAGGGATGAGATAGAACTGCTTGAACCGATCATGGAGGGTGCGGGTATCATTTATGTGGTGGACGGTTCGAAGCCCTATGGCGAAGAGTATGAGGCGGAGATGGAGATACTCCGCTGGACAGGACAGCCCTCTATGGCACTGATCAATCACATAGACGCATCAGATTACAGCGAAGAGTGGAAACGGGCCTTGGCACAGTACTTCAAGATAGTCCGTACATTCAATCCTATGCAGATCACGATGGATCAACATGTGAGCATTCTGGAAAGCATGGCACAACTGAAGGAAGAATGGATAGCGCCTGTAAAAGCTTCTATCAAACTATTTGAGCAGTACCAGGAGCAGATGCTTGAACGAAGCGCAGCGCTCCTGGCCGCACTGGTATATGAGTCTGTCAGTATGGTGGTACAACGCACCTTTAAAACAGAAGAAGCAAGCCCAGAAGACAAAGAGAAAATAGAGCGTGAGTACAAGAACAGGTTACGGGAATTGGAAACTGCCACCCAGAAGAGCATAGAGAAGGTCTGGCACCATGAGCATCTGAAAAAAGAGAGCAAGGTGCCGGTCTTTGAGGGGATGGATCTCTTTTCTGAAGAAAGCGCTTCGGTATTTGGACTGACACGCAAAGAGCTGATGATCACCGCAGCCGCTTCCGGAGCAGTGACAGGGGCGGGGATCGACCTGCTTTTTGCCGGACATACCCTTCTGTTAGGCGGTGCTATAGGGGCCGTCATCGGAGGTACCGGTGCCTATTTTGGTTTTGACGAACTCTCTGAAGTGAAAGTATTGGGGCAGACCTTGGGGAAACGCTACCTGGAGATCGGCCCCATGAAAAATAGGAACTTCCCCTATATTTTACTCGGGCGTGCCCTTTACCATACCATTCAGATTGCCAAAGTATCGCATGCGGCAAGAGAGGTGATCGATATAGAGATGGACCAGGCGTTTAAAACGAAATGGCTGGAGGATGATCTGAGAAAGTCCTTGGAGAAGTTTCACACCAGGTTCCGAAGCGGCAAGGCTGTAGATCCGAAAGATCTTGAAGCGTACGAAGCGCTCATTTATGACACATTGAAACGTTTTATCTCTGTCTGAGACTGTTTTGATTGAGGCAGCGAAAGAGATAGAAAGAGCGCACGGGATAGGAAAGTGTTTAAATAAGCTTTTTTAAAAAAGCTTTCCTAGCCCCATCAGCAGCAAGGCACTTAGGAATCCACCTGCGATCCCCGCCAGTACATCATCCAGCATGACCCCAAGACCGCCCTTGAGCTCTCTGTCGATCCATCCGATCGTAGATGGCTTCCAGATATCGAAAAGACGGAAAGCCGCGAAGCTGAAGACGATCGCCAAGAGTTCGGCATAAGGGTATGTCATGGTGATCGCCGTAGAATAGGCCAGCATCAGGCTGAGCCACATTCCGGCAGCTTCATCTATGACGATATGCTGCTGGTCATGGACCCCTGTGGTTTTTTCATATTTGTTCACTTCAAAGATACCGATGACAGTAATGGCAAGGGTAAGCATAAAGAGTGTTTCGATCCCGAGGTAATGCAGTACAAGCAGTCCAACCGGCAGGGAAGCCAAACTTCCTACGGTACCGGGTGCCTTAGGCGAAAGTCCCGCCCCACCGAATGTTAAAAAAAGTTTTTGAATGGTCATGAGATTCCTTATGCTATGTGAGTGATGAGGTCTGGTAGAGTGATATCAGGTTCAGGTAGAACTGCTCTTCACTTTGCTGTTCCAGCAGACCCGAACCGGGAATGAGTGCGTAATGCATCTCCTGAAGGTTCTTAAACCTGTCGGGGAAGAGTGCCGATAGAATATTGGCCGAGACCTCTTTTCTTACCAGGATCGAAGGGGGAATGAGTCCTGATTGTATCAGCTGCATGATGGATTCAGAGTGATAATGCACATGGTGGTGTTGGCCATGTGGACAGGTGCGCGTGCTTACCAGTGTTTTGCAGGTATCACAGTAGACATACTCATCGATCGTTTTGATATCTATATCAATATTTTTACAGCGGTCGAAGACTGAATTGAGCCTGTTTTCATCATAAAAAAGACCCAGTCCGCCATGATTCTTACCTACGATAAGCTGATTGCATCCGTAGTTCTTTGCCAGAAGGGCATCCAGGATCAGTTCATTGTAGCCTGCAAAGATATAAGAGTTTTCAAAGGGGATCACCAGCACTTTGTTGCGTGGCAAAAAGTTGTCTATGAACGTGGTCAGTGCGTTGTACCTGATATCGTATCGAAGTCCTTTGGAGGTAAAAGGCTTTCGTAAAAATATAATGAGCAGATCGCAGCTTCCCAGGGATTGCCGTATCATTCTCTCATGGGCACGGTTGAGCGGATTGGCAGCGAGCATGATGGAACTTACAAACTTCGCACCTGTTTTTTTGATCATATTTTTGATACGATTGATATTGTCCGTGATAAGAGGGTACTCTACTGTGTATTCGCCGCTTACAGCGATCGTACCCAGCCTCATTCTCGTGTTTTTGACACCAGGGTGGGAACTGTCACTGGTCCCATAGATATTGGTAAGACGCTGTTCTATATCAATGGGGAAGGTATCATCGACGGTCAGTTCACCTACTTTTTTGCCATTGGTGATCAGGTTGACCGTCTCTCCGTGCTGCAGTGTTTTAAGTACCTTATGATTGCGTTCACCTTTTGGAGCGAGCACAAATGCAAAAGGAAAAGGCACGCCTTTGTAGAATTTTGTTTTATCAACTTCTTCGGCCTCCTTTGCGTTCATTAGTTTGTCCACTGGTGTAATGAGCCCTGCTTTCACCAATGCCAGAGTGGAAAGTGCTTCTGTGTCTATATAGAGTGATTTATTTTTTTGCATCTGTCGGCCTTATATGATCCCTGTTATTTCTTTTTAAATAATCCATATTTTTTTCTTTTTTCCCATAGGCTTTTTCTTGAGATCCCCAGTTTTTTGGAGAGTTCAGTATCCGGAAACTTGTATTGAAAGCTGTTCACGATAAATTTGACATAGTCATCGATCGTCAGGATCTCGTTTTGGTCATAGAGTTTAGAATCTGTGTTCAGTGTGATCGTTCTAAAGTCGGATTCCAGGTTCGAGGTACTGCATAAGATGAAATCATACCCTTTCAATAGCTCCAAGAGGGCTTCTCTGTCCGTTTTTTTCAGTTCATGCACCTCTGTGATGTAGAGTAAGGCACTGGAACTGCTTTTTTGTATTTTTTCTTTCCAGTTCTTATCGCTCAGAGGGATAAAAGAGAGCAATGTGTCGGTCTTCTCCGCATGTTCAAAAACGATTTTATCTACCAGTCTTTGATAGTTCGTTTCAATGACAAGGGGGGTAGTGATCTCTTCGGTATCAAAGTCTGTTTCAATGTCATGCAGGAGATTCTGCATATACTCCCGGTACAGCGATGTCTTCTTTTTGAGGGACTGGTATTCGTTATAGTGCTTGATCTTACGCATCAGGTCTTCGAGCATGAAAGGTTTGACAATATAGTCTTTAGCCCCAAGGTTGAGAGGTTCTCCTACGGTATCATTATTGATGTAGTTCACCATCAGAATAATGATCTTGTCCTTAAACTCTTTGATGAGCGGTGAGGTGTTTTGCCCAGGAAGATTGGTTGAAAGCAGATAGACATCACCATGACTTTTCATGGCTTCTTTGATAGAACTGTATATCTCTGTATTATAGCCGTTTTCATTCAATTTAGCGGCGATACTTTGTGCCAGATAGAGTTCATTTTCTATAATGATTATTTTCATATTTTTTTCCAATTCAAATAAGTTAAGTTTGCAACGGCGTGGACAGTTACCCCTTCTTTTCGTCCTACAAAGCCAAGTTCTTCAGCTGTCGTTGCTTTTATGTTTACAAAGTTTTTTCTTATGCCGAGCAAAGAAGCAAGTGTCTGACGCATTGCTTCTTTGTAAGGCAGTATTTTGGGTGCCTGTGCCAGGATGCTGAGATCGATGTTCCCTATTTCGTATCCATAGGACCTTATCCTGCTTACGGTATCGGCAAGCAGTTTTTTCGAATTCGCACCTGCATAGCACTCCTCGGTATCAGGGTAAAGCTCACCTATATCTCCCATGCCTGCCGCACCCAGCAGCGCATCGATCAGGGCATGTATGCCGACATCACCGTCACTATGGGCTTTGAATCCATAGTCCACATCTATCTTGACACCGCAAAGGAACATCTCTCTGCCTGCCTCAAAAGGGTGGATGTCCAGACCGAAACCTGTCAGTGTTTTAGCAGAAGGTTCCTTAAGACAAGGCAGTTTCTGCAGATCTGCGACCGTGGTAAGCTTGTGTGCATCAGGCGAGCCTGCTACAAAATGTATCTTTTCTCCCAGCGATGCCATGGCAGAACTGTCATCGGTAAAGAGCGTTTCCGTGTCCAGCGCTTTTTTGAGCATCTCTGTAACAGAAAGCTGAGGGGTCTGTATGATCTGTACCTTTTCTCTGTCTATGGGGGCATTGTCATGATAGAGTGTATCGGTCACAGGCAGTACAGGCACGATGCAGGAGGCTGCCTCTTTGGCTTCCATGATACGCTGTATCATAGTGGCAGGAACACAGCATCGGGCGATATCGGACACGAGTACATGGGTTGAGGTCACCTCTGCCAGTGCATGCTTAAGCGATGCCTGTCTAGTGTCTCCACCCTCTACAAAAGTATAAGAAGCGAAATGTTGCATGAATCGAATTTCATCCCGCGTCGATACGATGATGATCTTTTCAAAACGTGCAGACCTTTCAAAGTGTTCTGCTACTTGCAGCCACAGAGGAGTCTCTCCTGTGTATAGCCACTGTTTTTTAACATCGGTTTCAAATCTGGATGAACTGCCTGCACCCAGAAGTATCAAAGTAGTGTTTGACAAGTAAGCTCCTAACACTATTATCACTATAGTGTGTCAAATTGTAACGAATTATACTAGAGGAAGGCTTGATAAATTCTTTAATTCAGATAAAATTACTCCTATTCTTAAATATGAGGAAAAATTTCAATCTAATTTAAGATTGAGTTGGTATAACTCCTTATATCTAATTAACTAGGAATAAAAGATGACACAAGAAAATGTATTAGAAGCATTGAAAAATGTAACATATCCCGGGTTTACAAAAGACATTGTAACGTTCGGTTTTGTAAAAGATATTCAGATCATCGATGATACTAATATCACGTTGACTCTTGATATCACTTCATCCGCCGATGAGGTAAAAACACAACTTAAAGAGGAATCAACGGCAGCGCTTAACAAGCTTGGTTTTGAACATGTAGGTATCAACATCATAGCGCCAGAAGCACCAAAGCAGCTCTCTAATTCTGTGAGCGGAAAGAACATTGCACCGCATGTAAAAAGTTTCGTTATGGTCAGTTCAGGGAAAGGTGGGGTCGGTAAATCGACCACTTCTGTGAACCTTGCTGTCGCGATGGCAATGCAGGGTAAAAAAGTAGGTCTTTTGGATGCAGATATCTATGGACCGAACATTCCTCGTATGATGGGTGTAGAAGACCAAAAACCGGAAATTGCAGGGAACAAATTAAATCCTTTGAAAGCGTATGGCGTAGAGATCATGTCTATGGGTTCGATCATGGACGAAGGTGCAGCGCTTCTTTGGAGAGGTTCTATGATCATGAAAGCCATCGAGCAGTTCCTGAGAGACATCCTGTGGTCTGAGCTGGATGTACTTGTGATCGATATGCCTCCGGGAACGGGTGATGCACAGTTGACACTTGCGCAGTCTGTACCGGTTACAGCGGGTATCACGGTCACGACACCTCAAGAGGTATCTTTGGATGACTCAAGACGTTCATTGACCATGTTCAAGAAACTGCACATTCCAACGGCAGGTATCATCGAAAATATGTCAGGGTTTATCTGTCCTTCCTGTGACACTGAGTCAGACATCTTTGGTATGGGGACAACGGTTCCGGTCGCAAAAGAGTATGACACAGAAGTGATCGCTCGTATACCAATAGAGCCCGCGATCAGAATAGGCGGAGACACAGGTATGCCGGTAACCTATCACAAGCCTGACTCTGAAACGGCTAAACGTTACCAGGAGGCTGCAAAAAATCTTCTTGTATTCATTGACAAGGTCAATGCCGAAGGTTTGGCAGATAATTCAGCGGTACAGCCTACGACACCTCCAGGGGTAAGTGCTTGTAGTACAGGTGCGGGTGCAGCATCGACTCCGGCTCCGGCTCCGGCTAAAGGGTCAGATGAAAGTTGTGGCACTGGCTGCGGCTGCCACTAGTCTATAGCATTACTTGATGCCATCTTCAAAAAGAAGATGGGCATCTCCCGCTTACTCACTCTCCATAGACTTTTTTTCAATAGTGGTCTTCAAAATAAGACCGATCAAAATCAAAGTGAAATATTTTTATTTTATGTACTTCTAAGGTACTTACTTTTCTTCCGGTGTATCAGTAGATTTTCCCATAAATGACCCATAGTTTTCTATATAGTTATCGAGGTTCTCATTCAGCATGAGTTTGTATTGGTTTACGAAGAAGTTGAGGATCTCGTCTTTTTCTTTTGCCATCTCTTCGCCATTCTGATAGCCTGCAGCTGCTACCCATGCATTAAAACGTGCTGCTGCAAACATAAATGAGTTGTTTACGAATGCAGGATGTACATTAGCCTTGACATATCCGTTTGCCAGACCGATAAGAGTATCAACTCTTTTGTAAAACTGTTCATCTGTTTTATTTTCTTTTGATGGTTTTTGTGTCTGGGACATAGTCTCTTTCCTTAATTTTT
>NZ_DATCSP010000021.1:0-3728 GCF_036568385.1 Sulfurovum sp.
AGCATCCTCTTCGTCTATGTCTTTATACTTCTGGGCTATATGGCCAAACGCATCTTCCAGGACGACATGAACACAAAGACCCTGACGCTCATGTCTGTGTACTTTTTACAGCCCTTTGTGACCGTCTGGGGATTCAGTACCGCCAAGCTGCACAGCGAGCATCTGTATGTGCCGCTTTTGTACCTCGCCATCATCTTTGCCCTCCTCGTTCCAACGGTCCTGCTGGGAAAGATGTTCTTTGCCGATCCCAAAGAGCGGGCGATCTTCTCCATCGCCGGCTTCGTGGGGAATACAGGGAACATCGGTATACCTCTGGGAATCGCCCTTTTTGGGGAGGCCTCTGTCATCTATACGACACTGATCAACATCGCCAATGTCTTTGTGGTCTATATCATCGGTGTCTATATCTATTCACGGGGTTCGTTCAGCATCCGGGATTCACTCTATAACATTGTAAAGATCCCTATCATCCCGGCTTCCGTGGTCGCCATAATGATCAACCTCTATGATGTGCCTCTGAGCAGCCAGCTGCAGGAGTTTTTCAAGATGGGGGCCTACACCGGTATCGTCCTGCAGCTCTTTTTGCTGGGAACCTTCCTGCAGGGTATACGCATCAAAGAGCTGCACCCCAAGCTCTTCATAGGCACGATTAGCCAGAAATTCATCATCGTGCCTTTGGCCACGGCCATCATCCTCTCTTTTACCAACCTTCCGCTTTTTGTGCAAGGGGTGATCTTCATGGAGATGATGGTGCCGCTGGCCGTTGCAAATATCAATCTTGCCTCACTCTATAACTGCAGGCCCAAGGACGTGACCTCCCTCATACTCCTGAGCACACTTTTGTTCATACCGCTGCTATTTGTGCTGAGCTATGTGACAAATCACTACTATTTGTGATAAAATAGGCCAATAACTTTTTGAGGAGCCCCCATGTCTAAAAAAACCCTTATTATCGGTGCAGGAGGTGTCGGAAACGTTGTCGCTTTCAAGTGTGCCATGAATGCAGATACCTTTGGAGAGATCACGCTGGCAAGCCGTACGCTCAGCAAATGCGATGCCATCGCTGCCAATGTCAAAGAGAGAACCGGCGTAGAGATACACACACGAGCGGTAGATGCAGATTCCATCGCTGAACTGAAAGAGCTCATTGCAGCTACCGGTGCAAGTATCGTCATCAATGTGGCCCTTCCCTACCAGGACCTTACCATCATGGATGCCTGTGAGGAGATGCAGGTGGATTACCTCGATACGGCAAACTACGAACACCCTGACACGGCAAAATTCGAGTACAAGGAACAGTGGGCCAGAGATGAAGAGTTTAGAAAAGCGAACATCATGGGACTCCTTGGGAGTGGTTTTGACCCCGGTGCGACCAATGTCTTCTGTGCCTATGCGCAAAAGCACTATTTTGACGAGATCCATACGATAGACATCCTTGACTGTAATGCGGGTGACCACGGGTATCCTTTTGCAACCAACTTCAACCCTGAGATCAACCTGCGTGAAGTTTCCGCCAAGGGACGCTACTGGCAAAAAAACGATAATGGACAAGGGGAGTGGATAGAGACAGAACCTATGGAGATCATGCAAGTGTGGGACTACCCGGAAGTGGGACCAAAAGACAGCTACCTGCTCTACCATGAAGAGATGGAGAGTCTTGTCAAGCACATCAAAGGGCTCAAAAGGATCAGATTTTTCATGACCTTCGGACAAAGCTATCTGACGCATATGAAATGTCTTGAGAACGTGGGTATGCTCGGTATCAAAGAGGTGGAGCACAAGGGCATGAAGATCGTTCCCATAGAGTTCCTCTCCACCCTCCTTCCGGACCCTGCAAGCCTGGGACCGCGTACCAAAGGCAAGACCAATATCGGTATCTTCGCCAAAGGGATCAAAGACGGGAAAGAAAAAGCCATATACATCTACCAGGTCTGTGACCATGAAGCATGCTATGCAGAAGTGATGAGCCAGGCGGTAAGCTACACGACCGGTGTACCCGCGATGATCGGTGCGAAGCTGATGCTAGAGGGCAAATGGCAGGGCAAAGGTGTCTTCAACATGGAGCAGATGGATCCCGATCCGTTCATGGAAGAGATGAACAAACAGGGCTTGCCTTGGCAGGTCATGGAACTTGGTGCGGATGAGACAAGGCAAGTACAGTAAATAATGGATTTTTTGCTCAAAAAGTTCGTCTCCATGTGCATCATGCCTCTCCCTTTGGGGGTGGCGCTGATCGTTCTGGGACTCTTTTTCCTTTACAGAAATAAACTCACACAAGCCAAATTCACACTGATGTTCAGTGTTGTGTGGTTATTCCTTATCTCCTACTCCCCTCTTCCGGATGTACTGCTCTATAAACTAGAGTCAAAGATCCCTACGCTGCATACGGCGCCTGCGGATATCCAATACATCTATGTCCTGGGCGGCGGGCACCATACGGACGAAGCGCAGCCTATTACTTCTCAGGTCGTGGAAACCTCTGTGGTAAGGCTTGCTGAAGGTATACGCCATTACCGCCAATTGAACGGTCAGGCAAAGATCATTGTCTCCGGGTATCATGGATTGTACGACGAGACAGAACATGCCGTGATGCAAAAGAGATTGGCCACCTCGTTAGGCGTAGATGCAGAGGATATCATTTTGCATCTTGGTACCAAAGATACGGAAGAGGAAGCACAGGCAGGGAAAAAACTGTTGGGCAGTACGCCGTTCATACTGGTCACCTCAGCCTCCCATATGCCAAGGGCACTGCAGTTCTTCAAAAATGAAGGGTTAAGACCGATCCCTGCACCGACCAACCACCTCGGGAAGCAGAAAAATTTAGACTATGCTGACTTTTTCTCGGCCACGGCAGTGAAACAATCCCACATACTCTTTCACGAATATCTCGGTCTGCTCTGGCAGAAACTAAAGGGTATTTGATGGCTTCTTTTGCATCTACAGGTTTTTCGGGATTCCCCAAAGAGGGGCTTGCTTTTCTCGACAATATCATCATCCACAACTCCAAAGAGTGGCTGGATGCACATAAAGAGGAGTATGAGAAGTATATCGTTGGACCCAACAAAGCCTATGTGGAAGAGATGGGTGAACACCTGCAGATACTTGTGCCTACGATCCATGCCATACCCAAAGTGAACAAGTCACTCTTCCGTATCTATCGCGATGCCAGGTTCCACAGGCTTGATCCCATCAAGGAGCGTATCGGCATCATCTTTTGGCAGGGTGCGACACACCGCATGCAAAGCAGCTCCTTCTATATGCACTATGACCCTTTTGAGGTCTTTGTGGCTACGGGCATACGCAATTTCAAACCGCCTTTGCTTGCTAAATACAGGGAGTACATCAAGGACGAACACAGACGCAAAACTCTGCATCAGATACTCGAAGCACTCAAAGAAAAAGGGTACCAAATAGCAGCACCCAGCTATAAAAAATTTCCAAGAGGTTTTGAAGGGTACGAAGAGGAACCCTATGCCTATCTGGCAAAGTTCGGGTCCATGTATGCCTA
Organism: Sulfurovum sp.; assembly: GCF_036568385.1. Lineage (GTDB taxonomy): Bacteria > Campylobacterota > Campylobacteria > Campylobacterales > Sulfurovaceae > Sulfurovum. Next base: position 3,509 of record NZ_DATCSP010000021.1, read on the forward strand.
TACAACGTTCAGCCCCGACAAGACCTTCCATTCAGAGAAGATCATAGAGCGTAACTTCAAGATCTATGAAGATATGTTGGACCTGCAGCAGTGGGTCTATGAACTCACGCTATAGATCTATCGCGTACTTTTTGAGGGTTTCCAGGTCTATCAGTTCCAGCATCTTTTGGTGTGTCGCGTGTATAAAGATCTGCGGCGCCATGCCGTCCTGTACGGCTTT
>NZ_DATCSP010000022.1:0-3042 GCF_036568385.1 Sulfurovum sp.
GTCGCATCTGACAGGCTCTTTCGAGAATTTTCAATATGTGCTGAAAACTTTCTGCTTAGCTCAAATTCTATCTCATACTCTCTAAAGATTTGCTTCCATGTTGGAAATTTTTCAAACTTCGCAAGGTAATTTTCGAGCAGATCTTGAGCTGAAATGTCGCATTCCAAGGCCCTGTAGCCATTTTGAGAATTTTTTAAATTGATCCCCATACCACATACTAGCGTATTCTTGTATTTTTGGGTAATGGTTCCGCCTATTTTTTCATCATTCAGGTAAAAGTCATTGGGCCATTTCAACCAGATATCCTGGCCAAGTTCCAAAAGGGTCTGCTTCATGATAAAAGAGAAATAGATAGAAGCAGAGCTTAGAGGCAGGTCTTTGGGCAGATCATCCAGATCTACAGCAATGGAAGCAAAAAAATTTCCTTCTCCCCCTGACCAGCTATTGTCACGACTCCCGATACCGGCATCTTGTTGTTTTGCGATCACCGCGATAGGCGCCTGTACCTTTTGTTTCTCCAATGCGTCCAGCAGATACTTCTGTGTAGAGGCAAGGGTGTCAAATGATACTATCTCCAACTTTCAGCCCCCTTCCTACACAATATGCTTTTGCGGACATCGCTTTTTTGGATGCTGGCTGGATCGTTCCGATCTGCAAAGAACCTTCAACGCATCCCACTACGACACTCTCATCTGCAAAAGAGAGGATCTCAAATGGCTTATTGTGAGAACGTGTTTCAACCAGCGAAAGTTCATCAAATTTTGTACCGTTGGCAGCAAAAATACCTGGCCAACCTTCAAATGCACGGTATTTGTTATAGATCACGCTTGCATCTTCAAAATCTACTTCACCGTCGCTCTTTTTTATCTTTTTACAAAGTGTGGCCTGGCTCTCATCCTGCTTCTCCGCACGGATGTGGTCATAGTTTCTTAGCGTACTTAATGTCAGTCTACAGGCATCCCTGGTAAGTTGTGCCATCAGTGCATGCAGTCTCATGTCCGAAGGGATCTCAAACTCAATTTTTTCAAGCATAGGGCCCGTATCCAGCCCCTCTTCCATCAGCATGGAGGTCACCCCTGTTTTTTTGTCTCCGTGAAGCAAGGCCTGCTGTACCGGTGATGCCCCTCTGTATTTTGGCAAAAGGGAGGCATGCAGATTGATGCAGGGGGCGATCTCCAATATGGTCTTCGGTAAGATCTGTCCAAAGGCTGCCACCACTATAAAATCGGGTTTCACCTCTTTGACAGCATCTTCAATCCCCTCATCACTCAACCGCTTGGGCTGCAACACCTCAATACCGTGTTCGGATGCCAATACTTTCACTGGAGGCGGTGTCATGACCTTCTTGCGTCCTACAGGACGGTCAGGCTGGGTCAGGACCAAAGAGACTTCCATGTCTTCAGCCTGGATCAGTGTATCCAGGATCTCTTTTGCGTAGTGGGGTGTACCCATGTAGACTATGTTGTATTTCATGCTATGCTTCCTGCTCTATGAATTAGACACTATAAGGCCTTGAACAGTGTCCCGCCTTTGTGTTCCTCTTTGATCAGAAAAGCGCTTACATCGCTAAGGTCAAAGCCGCTCGCCAAGAACATCGCTCTGCCTTGCTTCATTAAGAAATCTGCAGATTGAAGTTTCGTCACGATGCCGCCAGTCGCGAACTCATTGTTGGGTGAATGTTCCGCGTTAAGCTCCTCTTCACTGAGCGCATGCACTACGGCTCTGCGCTTCGCATCGTCATATTTGTTCGGATCTTTGTCATAAAAGGCATCAATATCAGAGAGTATCACCAGCAGCGACGCGCCGAAATAGTGTGCCACATGTGCGGAAAGCCTGTCATTGTCGCCAAAAACAAGCTCTTCAATGCTCACGGTGTCATTCTCATTGATAATGGGTACCACATTGTTTTCCAGGAGCGTGTCGATGGCGTTTTTGGCATGGTCTACATGCTCTTTGAACTTAAACACATCCGCACTGAGGAGTACCTGCGAGCAAAGCAGACCGAACTTTGCAAACTTTTCCTGATACATTTTGAGCAAATACGGCTGCCCGATCGCTGCAAGTGCCTGTTTATTGGCCACGATACTTCTGTCCAGGGGCAGCTGTGTATAGCCTGCCGATACCGCTCCTGAACTCACCAGGATCACCTCATAGCCGTTCTCTTTTAACTCCGCTACCAATCCGACCAGTGCCAACATACGGGATTTGGCGATACCCCCGTTCTCCGTAAGCACATGTGAACCGACTTTAATTACAACTCTTTTCATACGCCCCACTTACCCAGCTTCATTTTCTTCTTTAACCTGTTTGATAAAGTCTCCAATGGCATAACGCAATGCTTCTGTATTGGTATGCGCCACAGATGAGATAGGAAGTACAAAGAAGGGTTTGTCTTGCGGCAGTTTGACTCCAAAGTCTGTCTTAAAGCCGTAACTGACGTAGTTTGGATCTGCCTTGTATTTGCCCAGAGTATCATTGGCTTCCAGCCCTATATCTGCCAAAAAGGTTTCTGTCAAGATATTGACCTCCTCTTGCGAGAGAGAATCGATCTTTGTGATCGCTATGGCATGCTTTCTGGTCGCAAGGGTTTCTGAATAGCGCTGCAACTCAACAAGCAGTGTCTCGTACTGATACTTCATCTCTCTGTAGTTTGCCGCATCGATCATCAAGAGCAGGGTTTTGGTTCTCTCGATATGTTTTAAAAACTCCAGCCCCAGACCTCTTCCGTCGCTGGCACCCTCGATAATACCGGGTATGTCCGCCATCATGAAGGAGTCAAAGTCGCCTATATGGACCACACCCAGTTTAGGGGTCAGTGTCGTAAACTCATAGTTCGCTATTTCGGGCCTTGCATTGGAAAGTGTAGAGATCAGCGTCGATTTTCCTACATTCGGATATCCTACCAGACCTACATCTGCGATGAGTTTCATCTCAAGTCTTACATGTTTGGTAATGCCTGGAAGCCCGGGTTGTGCATAGGTCGGCCTTTGGTTACTGGAACTCTTGAAGTGCATATTCCCCAATCCGCCTTTTCCGCCTTCG
>NZ_DATCSP010000023.1:0-9840 GCF_036568385.1 Sulfurovum sp.
TACCCACTGTGAACCTGCAGGTTTATAGTGTACTGCGTCGAACGCAACATGTACACCCAGTACATTCTCGTCATCAACCGGTGCATCCGTGATGTTCATTGTAGCTGTTCCAGTTGTAGCAGTAGCGTCAGTTGTATCACCACCGCCTCCGCATCCAGAGATGAGTGTCATAAGTGTAAATGACACGATAATGCCGATCAGAGCGTGAAATCTTTTCATAAATATCCTTAACGTAATTGGATGTTGCGCAAAAGAACTAAGATTCATTTTGGCAGCCTGGCGATCTTCAGATGAAGACCCATAGCTTTCCGTCCTTGCTTCACAACAAGTTTGGCACAACAAAATAAATTGAATTAAATACTGTCTGGAGTGAAAACAGGAAGAAAAAAGGCGGAAGGATACATATATACGCAGGTATAGGTATTTGGCAACCTGGCGATCTTAGTGTTAAGACCCATGGCTTTCCGTCCTTGCTTCACAACAAGTTTGGCACAACAAATAGTATTTAAAATATCTCTTTGACGATAAACGTACAAATTATATAGAAGAAGAGATTAAACAAATCTTTAATCAAACCCTACACCTGCTTTTATACGATTCGCATGATGCAGTTAGCTCAGGAACGTCTCTCTGAACTTTTCTGGATCAAGCGGTTCTGAGAAATAGAACCCTTGATATCGAAGGTTCTCATCCAGCCCCAAAAGAAAGTTCTTCTGATTTTCATTCTCTATACCTTCGATAACGATGTTATAGTTGAACTGTCTTCCTATGTTGAGTATCGTTGCCATGAGGTGCCGTTCCTGCGGCTTGGTTTCTACATCTTTGACAAACTCTTTGTCTATCTTCAGTGTATGGAAAGAGAGTCTTTTCAGATAGGACAGAGAAGAGTAGCCTATACCAAAATCATCTATCGCACACTTGACCCCTTTGCTTCGCAATACATTGATCGCATCCTGCATCTGTTTGAAATTATCGATCAATGAACGTTCCGTGATCTCGATCATGATATCGGTCGTTTCCAGTCCATACCTATGCAGTATTTCAAAAAATACTTTGGGGAAATTATTTTCTACCAACTGCTGCGCATTGACATTGATGGAGATATATTCAAGTTTCCACTGCCCTGCTTCTTTCCACTGGGATATCTGCTTACAAACACTCTCAACGACCCACCAAGTAATTTGCGGAAGCAACCCTGCCTTGATAGCCAGAGGTATGAAATCTTCAGGAGTGAGCAGACCTTTGGTTGCATGTTGCCATCGTATCAGTGCTTCGGCAGAACGCAGTGTATTGTCTTTGATCGTAACGACAGGCTGAAAAAAGAGCCCGAACTGATCTTTTTTGACAGCATACGCCAGATCATGCTGCAGCAGGAAAAGCTCTTTTTGTTTTTTATCGAGAGAGGGATCATAATAGGAAATATGATCAGGCGCCATTTTGGCCTGATACATAGAAAGGTCCGCATGGCGTATGATCTCATCAGTATTCGTATAGCCCGGTTCAATAGGGACAATACCGATACTTGATTTGATATGCAGATGCATCTCTTTAATGATAAAAGGATTTACAAATACATTGAGTATCTCTTGGGAGAGTTCCTCGGCTTTCGAGTTTGCGGTCTCCTCATCTTCTGCTACATAAGGCGCTATGATGATAAATTCATCTCCCCCCAACCGGCTGATCAGACACTCTTCATCCAAAAACTTGACGAGGCGCTTGGAAACGGTAAGCAGTACTTCATCTCCGATGGCATGTCCCAGGGAGTCATTAATGCTTTTAAACTGGTTCAGATCGAGATAGAAAAGTATGGAAAAATGTGTCCGGTGTCTGGTATGTGCGACAAGCTCCTGAATATGCTCCTTGAGGCCTCTGCGGTTGAGCAGCCCTGTAAGCACATCATGCTTGGCCATGTATTCAAGTTCGACCAGTGCATTGTGTTCTTTTGTTTTATCTTCGATCATCCCGACACCGCCGAGTACCTTATTGGCGTTATCACTGAAAGAAAAAGCCTTTGCATCTACCCAAAAATGTTTTCCCTTGATCGAGACATAAGGTCCTTCATAAGACTGCGGCCCCTTGGAGAGCGAATCTTTGAGCGGTCCGATGAAGCGGTCATCAGGAAGATGTGCAAGGTTCAATCCTTTTAGTGCGTCTTCTTCATGCTCGAAAAGTGCACTTAACTTTGCATTGCACTCCATCATTTCCAGATCATTGTTATAGGTAAAAATGCCAAGAGGCGCATTTTTAAACAGACTGTTTAAAAGCATATGCTCAGATTGCAATGTATTGAATTCATTTTTTTGTTCATAGATCTTGTATATGGTCGTCACCTGCGCTAGATAATACAATAGCAGCGATATGGCCAGTATCAGGTGCAATGGTGTTCCGTCCAATAACATCATTGTAAGGGTCAGCGGTACAAGAAGGATGGTCGCATAGACAATATTGACCCGTATATCCGGTGACAAAGAAACGGTAGACCCAGATGACAATCCCAGAAGCACCGCCAAGATGTAGAACTGGTGATAATACCCTACTTTATGTATGAAAACAAAACCGAGGGTGGAAAAAATAAGTGCGGTAAGCATCGCACCCAGGACAAATATATTATACCACTCATCAACGCTATACTTTTGTCTGTTTTGTTTGAACTGATAGGCCAAATAGAGTCTGTACACTGACACCAATGCCAAACTCGAACCCCAGACTACGATATTCATCTTCAACACCGGATAGAGGGCCACGGTCGCTAAAATAACCAGAAGCAGAAGAAGAAAGAGGCTTTTACCGGATAATCTGTAAAGTGCTTCCGTGACTGCCTCATCAGGTTGGAACATTTTTATTTTCGGAAATAATAGACTTAAATTCATGACGACAGTATACATAAAACTCTATGAATAAAACTCTATAAAATAGCGTTATACACAAGTTGCCTACAATTCATTGCCTGTTTTGATGATATCGAGTCCAAAACGTTTTCTCAGTTCATGTATATTTTTATGTAACTGTTTTGCTTTGCTGTCATCATTGAACTCGATCAGTGAAAGTGTTTTGAAACTCCCTGAAGAAAAGTTTGAAACACTGAGGGTAAGTTTTATGGCCCCTTTGCCGGCTTCCGCTATCTCTTCATACATCTCCGAGAGTGTTGCTTTGAAGAGTGTTTCAGAAAATACCCTGTCCACCGTGCATGTTTTCTTTACCCTGGTGCCATACGCATACCCTACCCTCAGATAATAGCTTGTAGGATTCACTTCTATAGCCATGACCATATAGATGATATGCCTTGCCATGATCATGATGCGCCTTTTGATCTCCTCTTTGTCATGGATGGCATCGAACGTACGGCTGATACCTATGGATTTTCTGGCTACCCTCTGGCTGATACCCTCATTATCGGTCCCCGTCACCCGTCCGTAGAGCTGCTGACCGGGTTTTTTCCATGAGTCAAAAAGTTTCTTCTGCCGTTTGATGTCACCGAGTGTAGAGATGTAATGTGCTTCCAGCCTCTTTTGAAACCCTTTGCCTATACCCGGAAACTCTTTGATGGGTATATGCTCTATATAGGCATCGATATCCTTTACCTCATAGACGCCGTACGGTTTGGCAGACTCTGTTGCCAGTTTAGCGATCCATTTTGCTTTTGCGATGCCTATGGAAACGGGGATGTCAAAACGTTCCAATATGTTCTTCTGCAGCATTTTTGCAAAATCATACACCTCCTCATCCTTTTTCCAGCCGCTGACATCCCCGAAGAACTCATCAATGCTGTACTGCTCCACCTGGGGAATATGGGCAGAGATGAATGCATGTATCTGATGCGAAAGTTTATGATAGAGGGGGTAGTTGGAAGGTACGACCGTCATCTGGGGACAAAGCTGCAAAGCCTGAGCGATGGGCATCGCCGTTTTCACACCAAACCTTCTGGCCTCATAGCTCGCCGTGGTGACGATGCCGCGTATCTTCTTCCTTCCCTCTATCTCATCGATAAAGTAGGACTCAAAGGTCTTCTTTTTGTCGCTGTAGAACACGGGGGTCACAAAGGCACCGGAATTGTCGTTCATCAGTTTGATGTGGGTTCGTTTTTTGTTAAATATCTCAAGATTGCTCCTTGAGCCGACACACATCGGTATGCCCTTAAGCCTGGGGTCCACGGAACGTTCTGCAGAAGCGAAAAAACTGTCTATGTCGATATGTAAAAACAAAGGTCTTCCCTCCATAAAGATATAGGAAAAGTATACCACCCTCCGAGCTTCATCCTCAAATATATGACATATTGTCATACTTGTGATTTTAATATATGTTTGATGTAACAATATTACTTATTCAATATAATTTATAATAAGTTAAAGTTTTATTTAACACATACTTAACACTTATACTATAAAATTAAAATGGATTGTTTTTTAAACAATAGGGGGAGATATTAGGCAACTAATATCATTGGTGGACACTCGGTGTCTTAACAATATGAGAATAAAAGGAAGAAGAATGAAGTTAAATGTTAAATCATTAACGCTTTTACTGAGTATGGGCGTTGTTTTATCATTAAGCGGATGTGGTGGTGGTAGCAGCACATCTACAGGAACGACAGAAGAGCCGCCTGCAACAGAAATTACTTATACTGGCACGGATGGGAGTGAGCGTACAGCTCCACTGTCACAAGGTGATGCAGAAGTATTGGCAGGTGAAGGGTATCAACATACACTGTTTGACACGGCAGAAAAAAAATGTCAGCATTGTCATAATGAACTTTTTGATTCATGGAAAACATCTATGCACTCAAAATCATGGAGTGATAAAATATTCCAAAGTAAACACCAGGATTTCCTAAGAGTACAGCTTGCAAAAATTGGTGCTACAAATGATATAGAATACACTACAAAAACTTTTGAAAATGTTTCCGAGACATGTGCAAAATGTCACGCTCCGGCGGCTATTTACTCTGATGATTTTGAAGTTACATTAACTGAACATAATAATGTATCCGAACTAACTACTGCAGAGTGGACATCATTAAAAGCCTCTTTAGAGAGTAATATTGTTACAAACAATCCTAATTATACACCACATGAACCAACAACCGTTGCTTCAATCGGTACAGACGGTGTACTCCGTACAGCAACGTATCATATCGGTCACGAAAACAACCGTGAAGGAATCAACTGTGCAACATGTCACAGCATTGAAACTGTTCGTATGATGACAGATGATGGTAGAGCAGGAAGTGATAATGGTCAGTATACATTGGCAAAAGATGTACGAGGTAATATTATAGGATCACCTGTACGTAAAGCAGGTGAGACATTGTATTATGATGCTAATGCGTCACAAGAAGATATGAACATCTTCTTCAAACTGGTTGGACCAGAAAAATATCATAATGTAGCAAATTCTCCACATAATTCTGATGAGTTTGATATCAACAAGTCAGCTGATGGACGTTTCACATTCCGTGGTATTGATAAAGATGGTACAGATGGGAAAACACACTATACGGGAGGACCATTCTACGGACCATTTGGTATCACTGGTCTTGATAACTCCAATGAAGATGATGATACGAACCGTAGTGCACAAGTGAATCCAAATTTTCACAAATATGACAACAATCACTTTGGTGATAATGGTAAGGCACTTTGTCTAAGCTGCCACCAACGTTCTGCAGGAGCAATTGTACCAGGCACAAATCCAGCAGAATTTATGGAACTCTGTACGACATGGTCCGCTGTAAGCAATGATGCAGTTAACAACAATTATGACAACACGAATTTTTCACCGAAATGTCAAGAATGTCATATGGCACGCGTTGATGAAGAATTTGTATTGCACCAATGGGCTAAGCCGACTACGCTTTTTACACAAGAGTTCATGGCTGCGAATAATAAATTGCCATTAACACCGCACTTTGATCCAGATAATAACGATACAACTATCGATAATCCAGTTAGAGATAAATGGATGAACGATCATGCTTTTGCTGGAGGAAATAAGTTAGGTACCCCGAATTTTAAAGCCAAGTTCCAAAGCGGATTCGATTCCAATCTTACAGCTGTAGATAAAGGAAATGGTATTCAGGTCAAAACTGTACTCGAGAACAAGACTGCCCATATGTTGCCAGGGGCACATCCAATGCGTCGTGTTCTAACCCGTGTTATAGTAACTGATGAAAATGGTGTTGAACAAAATGTGTCTATTGCACAAGCAACGTCAAAGTATGATCATATTGTCAACAAAGTGGTTACTGGAGATGCTTCCAATACCATCAGTACATTTGGTAAAGAAGAAGTTAATGTTGATTATGATCCAAATAGAGTCATTACCTACCAAGGTAAAGCGGATGAGCTGGATAATACGCAAGTTTATTCTCAAGACTTCAATGGTACAAAACCAGTTATTATAGCACCTGATGATACTGTGAAAAATCAGTTTGTGGAAGGTTCAAAGGTCAAGGGTAACGTCTTTAATGCCGCGATCGTAAATGCTGAAGAGTACAACAGTAGGTTCACCCGTATTTACGGACGTGAAACAGGGAAATACTACGATCTTGCAACTGGAGCACCGACAAGTCCTTCGACTCCAGGCGCAGCTTATATCGTAAGACCTGGGTTCGATTCAAATATCGTTCCGGATCAACGTGATAACCGTCTGCAACCAAATGAACGTGAAGAGTATACAATTAACTATAATGGACTTCCAGCTGGAGACTATACAGTTAAATTTAAAATCTACTATCTACTAAAAGGGGCTAATGGTCAGTTCCCTGTAGGTGAAGATGGATTCCTAAAACCTCTTTCAGAAATGACAGATATAGAAAAAAGTCATATCGTTACTGAAGTGGCTAACCATGAAGAAACAGTGACAGTTACAGAACAAGTTCTGTAATATATCTTAAACAGTGTCTCCTGTAAGGGAGATGCTGTTTCATCTATATAACCTCACTTTCTTGCTATACTCAATAACTTCTAAATAATCATATTTCATTTGTTTGAAATGCTTTACATACAATTCTGTCTTAATCATTCCTATTTGTATTTGTCACCAAAACAAAACTGAAAAACACCAGAGAAGCATGGTGAGTTTGATACGACTAATGTGAAGTATGTTGAAAAGGTATGCGGGTGAAGTTAGATTGTGGATCACATGATGCAGGCGGCATCATGCTGTGAAGAGTGCATCAAATCCGGTTACGGAACCAAAAAAGCCAGGACAGCGCCCACGCTCACGAACAGGTAGGCTCCGATGGACCAGAGTTCAATGGTCGTAGGTACTTTCTGTACGTCGAGAAAGTGACTGATGGGCATGCCTCCATAGAAAAAGAACAAAAAGTAGCTGATCAAAAAGCCCAGAATATAAGGGATGAAAACCATACCGAAAAGCAAAGAGATCTCTGCATTGTGCTTTAAAAAATGTGTCAATTCATCTTTCAGCGTGAACTTGGGGGCTATCTTTTTGATCGCGGCACTTTGTTTCAAAAACGACTTGTTAGATTCGGGAACAGATTGGCCGGCAGCTTCGTGTTTCGCCTCCTCTATCAGTTTCTCCTGATTTTCTTGGGATGCTTTGGTAAGCTCTCCCCAGTCCAGATTTTCTTCTTCGATCTTTTCTTCTCTAACGTACATGATCATCCTCTATAGCAGTTGTAGGCGTATATTATAACAAAAAGTTCGCTGTGAAGCTGCTTTTGGTACATTTTTGTTCCCCCAGAAATGATGACAGATAAATAAGATACATTTTAAAGTAAAGAATAGATTCAAGAATAAAAGAATATAATCTTTAATAATAGACAAGGCCAGCATCATAAACCATACTTCAACCATTGATAGATGGATACTATGTTTAAAAAACTCTTGGCGTTTCTACTTTTCGGTACAGTTTTGCTGTACGCTTCTGTTATCCTCACAAACGAAGAGGAGACGTATGACAACTTTTCTCTGCACTATTTTTTTGACGAAAGCAATACCCTTGATATCAGTGATATAGAACAAAAACAATTTACCACTGTCATTAACAGCCAATTTTCGCAGGGGTATCATTCCGGTACAGCCTGGTTCAAGATAGAGATCACCAATCAGAGTCATAATGAAGACTATATACTCTATTTCACAGAACCTTTTTGGTCAAAGCTGGACCTCTATACCAAAACAGACGGTGCATGGGAACTTCAGGAAAACGGTCTGGATACCCATCTTAAAGAAAGAAACATAGAAACCAACAATCCCGCCTTCAGGCTGCACCTCTTGCCCGGCGAGCGTGCTACATACTACCTGAAAGGCCAGACCGTTTCAGGGCATATCGGAGAGTTCAAGATCTTGACAGAGGAAGCGTTCTTCAGACCCGGACGAGTCTCGGTCACAGAAGTATATATAGTCTATGCCTGTATCCTGTTCGTTATCATACTCTTCAATCTCTACAGCCTGATGATCATTAAACACCGCATCTTTGCCTACTATATCGCCTATATACTCTCTTTTATCCTATTTCTCGCCATGAAAAGCGGTTTCTACCTGAACCTTGGCTTCCCAGGATGGAGTCAGGGGCTGCATGTCGTAGGTAATATCGTGGTGATGTTCCTGGTGTTATTTTCAGACAAATTGCTAGAGTTGAAAACACGCATGCCAAGGATCCATAGGGTTTTTATGGTCTCGGCTGCGCTTTTCTTCCTTTTTGCACTGCTCATATCCCAAAATGTACCCCATATGTGTCTGATCTTCAACATCTGTTCCTCGCTCTTCTTTACCCTGCTTCTCATCGTTGCCATTCGGTCCTGGTATCAGGGGCTTATCGGTGCCAGGCTCTACCTGCTTGCACTGATCATCTACATGCCAACGATGGGGATGATGACCTTAACCTTCAATGGCATCCTGGACAATACCGATATATCCAGATACGCTTTTCTGGCAGGTTCGTTTCTTGAGATCCTCTTTTTTTCACTCATACTGACCGGAAAATACCATGAACTGAGCCTGCAAAAGATCTACATACAGAAACAGCTTCTAAAAGAAAAAAAGGAGCAGGAAAAACGCTTGGAGAGTGAGATCAAAGAAAAGACCAAAGATCTTGTCAGTATCAACAAACAGCTGCTGAAGAAAACAGAAGAACTTGAAAAGACGAAAGAGCAGCTCACCAAGGATATTTCCGACAGGATCGAGGCCGAGAATGAAGTGAAGAAACAAAGGTCCCTTTTAGAGCATCAGGCCAATCATGATCCGCTGACCGGACTGCCCAATAGAGCACTCTTCGCCACCCGCCTGAAAAAAGGCATTGAAGTGGCGAAAAAAGAGAAAAGAAAACTGGCCATCTTTTTTATAGACCTGGACAAGTTCAAAGAGATCAATGACTCTTTGGGGCATGATGTAGGAGACAAGGTTTTGAAGACCGTTGCAGAGATACTTCAAAACTCTATTCGAAAAGGAGACACCCTCTCACGTTTGGCCGGGGATGAATTTACGATCATCATGGAGGACCTCTTTTACCCCAATGACGCCTCCACTCTGGCAAGGGATATTCTCAAAATGTTTGACGAACCGATCTACATCAACGGTCATGCGCTCTATATCACCTGCAGTATAGGCATCAGTCTTTACCCGCAGGATGCAGATAACGAGAAGGACCTCTTGAAGTATGCAGATACAGCCATGTATATAGCCAAAGAGAACGGACGGAACAATTTTCAATTCTATATTCCAGAAATGACCACTGCCGCATTGGAACAGATGAAAATGAAAAGCAGTTTACGCCAGGCGATCGATAGCCATGCATTCATTGTGCACTACCAACCGCAAGTGAACCAATGCACCCATGAGATCGTCGGAGTGGAAGCCCTGGTACGCTGGCAGCATC
>NZ_DATCSP010000024.1:0-20623 GCF_036568385.1 Sulfurovum sp.
TACCCACACAGGTGACGCACCATGGATCATCGTAGACAGTAATGACCAAAAGCGGGCACGGTTGGAATCCATACGTTATGTCCTTTCGCACATAGACTATGAAGGAAAAGAGGATGCGACTATTAACCTGCATCCTGACCCTGAGATCGTTGAGCGCTACCATTTGACGCTCTGACTGAAGATTAGACTTTGAACGACTGTGTGGTTTTACAGTGTGCTTTCATGAAGCACCCTTCGCACTCGGGTTTGACCGCCTTGCATTTGTATCGGCCAAAAAGAACCATCGCCTGATGGAGCAGGTGCAGGTCGGTCTTAAATTTTCTGCTCAACTCTTCTTCACACTTCACGGCCGTTTTGGCATCGCTCAGACCTAAACGGTGGGCTACCCTGAAAACATGGGTATCTACAGCCATTAGGTTGGCCCCGGCATACTCTATCATGACCACATTGGCCGTTTTTTGGCCCACACCCGCAAGCTTGACCAGCTCATCCCGCTCCAACGGGACTTCACCTCCGTAGTTTTCTACCACGGAGCGTGCCATTTTGATGAGGTTTTCAGCCTTATTGTTGAAAAAGGAGCAGGTACTGATGTAGGATTTGACTTCATCCAGGTCGGCATTGGCCAAAGAGACGGGATCAGGATAGGCTTCAAAAAGTGCAGGGGTGATGATATTGACACGTTTATCGGTGCACTGTGCAGAGAGCATCACGGCGATAAGCAGTTCATAAAGATTACGATACTCCAGTTCGGTCACTGAATCAGGATAGTGTTCAAGAAAGATACTTTTTATCTCTTCGATCTCTTTTTTGGTTGCTTTTTTGATCTTTGCCATACATATTGCCTTACTTCTAATAAAATAATGAATAGAATAGTAGCACATTAATGAACTATTTACCCAAGAGGACTATACTTGTTTTCAAATTTAGACTACCAAGGATGACACATAATGATTAAACTAGCAAAAACTTCTCTATTGGCAATGTCGGTGATGATCACATCAGCGATGGCATCGGATATACTTGTCACGGTCAACGGCAAAAATATCACCAAGCAAGATGCGCAGGCATTTCTGAATGCCTCTTCTCCTAAAGCAAATTTTGCGGAACTTACGTCCGAGGAAAAGAAGATAGTGACCGAGAGACTGATCGAGAGAGCGCTGTTCGCAGAACTTGCACTGGATGAAGGGATAGACAAGAAAGCTGAATTCAAAAGAAACATGGAAAAGATCAAAAATGAACTTTTAGTCAATATGTGGATGAAGTCGCAACTGGATAATGCCATTGTCAGTGACAGTGAAGCCAAAACCTTCTATAAGGAAAATGCGGCAAAGTTTATGAGCAAGCCCTCCATGCACGCGAGACATATATTGATAAGAGCAGCTACGGATAAGGATTCAGAGTCAGCAAGAAGCTTTACAGAAGAAGAGGCGATAAAAGAAGCACAAGGGATCATTGATACCTTAAAACCTCTGAAGGGTGAAGCATTGAGAAACAAGTTCATCGAATTGGCTAAAACCAAATCAATGGGCCCTTCGGCTCCTAAAGGCGGGGATCTCGGCACTTTCGCCAAAGAGCAGATGCTCCCGGAGTTTTCAAAAGCAGCATGGGAACTTGAAAAGGGGCAGATCACCATGCAGCCTGTGAAAACACAGTTCGGCTATCATGTGATCTACCTTGAGTCGAAATCGGATGCCACCCCTATTCCTTACGAAAAGGTGAAAGAGGACATCATCAATTTATTAAAGCAACAGCAGTTTACTGTTAAAATCACAGAAATAGCTAAAGAACTTAAAAGTAAAGCTGAAATTGTTGATATGACAGAAGAAACGAATACAACGAAACAGTGATCCTTTAGTGATCAAACAGGAAAAAAATATGAGAAAAAAATCTATGGTATTAGGTCTATCGCTTGGTTTGGCGATAAGTGCAGCGTCTGCCGATGACCTAAAGAACAGTTTAACCAATATCTTGAATAAAGAAGAGAAACCATCGATCGTCAATCTTGACAGTGTCAACCTTGATGGCAAAGCAAAACCTGTACAGCAGGTAAAAAAAACAAGATCCTCTCAAGCAGTGATCGCTACGGTGAATGGTCATAATATCATCAAAAAAGAGGCAGATGGGTATCTCAAACAGCGTACCCAGGGTAAAGTGACCGACTTTGACCACCTTCCTCCAGAGCAGCGTTCTAGGCTTGTCAATGAGCTGGCACTTCCTGTAGTGGTAGCGGATGCAGCTAAAAAAGAGTTGACTGAAGAAGAAAAGCAGGTAGCCTATACACGGGCATGGATGCAAAGAGAAGCACGTAAGATCATTATTAGCGATGAGCAGGCGGAGGAAGTCTATACGCAGTTAAAGCAGCAGGCACAAGAGAACAATGCGACACAAAAGATACCTCCGTTTGAAAGCATTAAAGATAAACTTAAAATGCAACTGATAGAGAAGACATTGGTAGATAGGGTGACGAAAGATGTCGAGATCAAAGTACTCTAAAACACGTTATTAATGAGTTATTGGTAAACATTAGAGTAGAATACACACACAACATTACACAAAAGGAAATAGAGAATGAAAAAAACCCTTGTTATATTAGGTTTAACATTGGCACTGACAACAAATTATGCAACAGCGAAACCGGTAGCTACGGTCAACGGTATGGAAATCACCCTGGAAGAAGCAAACAAAGCACTGAATTCACTGACGCAAGGCAAAATGACATGGGATAAACTTCCTGCAGATGACAAAAAACAGCTGATCCAAATGATGGCTCCTGCAAAACTTGTAGCAGCAGAATCTAAAAAAACTTTAAGCGATAAAGAGAAAGAAGCGGCACTTTCAGCTTTCTGGATGCAGAAAAAAATGTCGACCACCGAAGTCACTGACAAAGAAGCGGAAGATGCCTATAACAAAATGAAGAAAGCAGCCGAGGAAGCTAAAAGCACACAGGAAATACCTCCATTTGAGAGAGTGAAGCAGAGTATTAAAATGCAACTTGCACAGGAAAAAGTGGTGAGCGGCTTGATGGAAAATGCCAAGATCGAAGTAAAATAGTTTCATAGTAAGAGGAAATTGACAATGTCTACAAAAGTTTTAGATGTAGTACAGGCAGGTGTAGTGACCGGGGATGACCTTCAGAAGTTATTCAAGATAGCAAAAGAGGAAGGTTTTGCATTGCCTGCGGTCAATGTGGTGAGCACAAGTTCGGTCAATGCGGTACTGGAAGCGGCAAAGAAAGTAAATTCGCCTGTGATCATTCAGTTCTCCAACGGAGGAGGTGCATACTATGCCGGACAGGGTTTGCCTTCAGACGAAGCAGCTATTTTGGGCTGTATCTCGGGCGCGCAGCATGTACATACCGTCGCTAAGGCATACGGTGTACCTGTGGTCCTTCATACTGACCATGCTGCCAGAAAGCTTCTGCCTTGGATCGATGCTTTGCTGGATGCAAGTGAAGCACACTACAAAGTACACGGTACACCGCTTTTTTCTTCTCATATGATCGATCTTTCAGAGGAGCCTCTGGAAGAGAATATCGCTACATGTAAAACCTACCTGGAGCGTATGTCCAAAATGGGTATGACGTTGGAGATAGAGCTTGGTGTAACGGGCGGAGAAGAAGACGGTGTCGATAACAGTGATATCGACAATGCACTGCTGTATACACAGCCTGAAGAGGTCGCCTATGCGTATGAAGAGCTTTCAAAGGTTTCTGACAAGTTCACCATTGCGGCATCTTTTGGAAATGTGCATGGCGTATATAAACCGGGGAATGTCTCTTTGACCCCTAAGATCCTTGACAATTCTCAGGCCTATATAGAGAAGAAATACCATACCGCTGAGAAACCTGTGAACTTTGTCTTCCATGGCGGTTCCGGCTCAGAGCTTTCTGATATCAGGGAAGCGATCAACTATGGTGTGGTCAAAATGAACATTGATACAGATACGCAATGGGCATTCTGGGACGGTGTACGTACCTACATCGCGCTACATTATGACTATTTACAGGGGCAGATCGGCAACCCTGACGGGGAAGATAAGCCGAACAAAAAGTACTATGACCCAAGAAAATGGTTACGTGCGGCAGAACAGTCGACCGTGGCCAGACTTGAAAGAGCATTTGAAGACCTGAACTGTTTAAACAGAAATTAGCAGAAAGCTCAGCGTTCCTGGGCTTCTCCCGGGAATATAACCATGAAAACATTCGATCTTCCCTCTCCCATCCAATCCATCACTGTTGAAGAACAGCATTTCTATTTGAAACGGGATGACCTGATAGACCCTGATTTTTCCGGGAACAAAGCACGCAAATTCTACTATTTCCTTCAAAATGAGTTTCCGGATGTTCATAAGCTGATCTCCTACGGCTCTTCACAGTCCAATGCGATGTATTCGCTCTCTGTTCTGGCAAAGATGAAAGGATGGGAGTTCGAGTACAGGGTGGACCATATCGCTGAGCATTTGAAGACACATCCCCACGGGAACTACAAGGCCGCTTTGGAGCACGGCATGCAGATTGCTGAAAAGAGATGGTCAGAAGCTGAGGAACACCCCAGAGGAGTCCTTTTCATAGAAGAGGGCGGACGTGCGAAAGAAGCGGAATACGGTGTGAAAATACTGGCTGAAGAGATCCTTCAGTGGAAAGAAGAGCATGGGTTGGAAGCATTAAATGTTTTTTTGCCTTCCGGTACTGGCACCACCGCACTTTTTTTACAGAAACACCTTCTGCCAGACCATGTCTATACAACGCCGTGTGTAGGCGATGCGCACTATCTGAAAACGCAGTTTTCAGCCTTGGAAAAGAATGAAAAGCTTCATCCTGTGATCGTGAGTCCGGAGAAAAAATACCATTTTGGGAAACTTTATAAAGAAAACTACAAAATTTGGCTAAAATTACAACAACAGACGGGAGTGGAGTTTGACCTCCTTTATGACCCAATCGGATGGCGGGTACTGCTTGCACATCCAGAGATCTTTTCTACACCGACACTCTACATCCATCAGGGTGGTCTGTTGGGTAATGAGAGTATGCTCCCAAGATATCAGAGAAAATACGGCTAGCCTATAAGTGTCTGTTGAAGATAAGACAGCGTCAGCGTAGTTTTTTGGACTTGGTTCATAAAGTGTGGTATAAATAAAATATAAGGATATATGGTGAAAATATTTTATAGTAGTGACGATACATTTGAAGCAAACTTTAACGCGTTGCTTCAGCGCGGAAAGATGGACATTGAAGGTGTGACAGGCATCGTTTCAGGATTACTGAAAGAGATCCAGACGGAAGGTAACACTGCAGTCAAAGCGCAGATAGCAAAGTTTGACAGATGGGAACCTGCGAATGACGAGGCTTTGGAGGTCTCTACAGAAGAGATGGCCCAAGCCTATGATGCCTTAGACCCTGAACTGCGTAAGGCACTCCACCTTTCCTATGACCGTATAGAGAGCTACCATCAGAAACTCATGCCAAAGACATGGATGGACAAAGAGGCCAACGGGAGCATCCTGGGTCAGAAAGTGACCGCTGTCGATAGAGCAGGCCTCTATATTCCCGGCGGAAAAGCTGCGTATCCAAGTTCACTGCTGATGAACGTGATCCCCGCACAGGTGGCAGGTGTAGAAGAGATCGTGGTGTGTACCCCGACACCAGATGATGAGATCAATGAACTGCTGCTTGCTGCCTGTCACCTGTGTAAGGTGACAAAAGTCTTTAAAGTAGGCGGTGCCTCAGCGATCGGTGCGATGGCGTATGGAACAGAGACCATTCCCAAAGTGGATGTCATCACCGGGCCGGGAAATATCTTTGTCGCTACGGCCAAAAAGCTGGTCTATGGCGAAGTGAACATCGATATGATCGCAGGGCCTTCAGAGATAGGGATATTGGCAGATGAAAGCGCACGAGAGGATTACATCGCCATTGACCTTCTTTCCCAGGCAGAACACGATGAGATGGCAAGTTCCATCCTGATCACCACAGATGGAGAGCTGGCCAACAGAGTGAGCGACAAGGTAGAAGAGTTCCTCGGTACACTTTCTAGAGAAGAGATCGCCAGAAAGTCTATAGAGGAGAGAGGGGCCATCATCGTGACGCAAGACATGAATGAAGCGATCGAGCTGATGAACGAGATAGCGCCTGAACACCTGGAAGTGATCACGAACGATCCTATGTCTTTACTGGAAAAGATCAAACACGCGGGTGCCATTTTCCTTGGAGAAAATACACCAGAGCCCATCGGTGACTATGTGGCAGGACCGAACCACACACTGCCTACAGGCGGAACCGCGAAATTCTATTCACCTTTGAGTGTAGAACACTTCTTGAAGAAATCTTCTATCATTTCCATGAGCAAAGAGGGGATGCAGGAGATCGGCGGTGCCTGTGCAATGATCGCACATACGGAAGGGCTGACCGCACATGAGGAATCTGTGCGTATCCGATTGAGAGATTAAGCTTCTTTTTTTCGTTGCTATGGTTTCAGTAGTAACGAATACTTCAATTGCCAAATCATACTTTACGATTCAAGTTTCTCTTCATTCCTTTTTTCTTTGTTGATGCAACAAAAGAATAAAACGAAGCCAAAAAAAGAAAATGCAAAGAACTGTCGTCCATCAAGATTTCCCGTTTATTATAGAACTTTAGATCACTTAAAAATTATAGAGAGTATGATTGTTTTTTATATTAAGAGATTAAAAAATGATTCTTTGATAGTAGTATGGCGCGGTGGACGAGACTCGAACTCGCGACCCCCTGCGTGACAGGCAGGTATTCTAACCAACTGAACTACCACCGCACCGTATAAGATAGAACAAAACTAGTTTTGTGAGCATTCTGCTGAAGAAAACTCAGTGTTAACGTAGTGAAATGGACTTTGTTCATTTCGCGTTCTAATAAATAAAAATGGTGGTCGCTACAAGACTCGAACTTGTGACATCTACCTTGTAAGGGTAGCGCTCTACCAACTGAGCTAAGCGACCTTATATTATGTTTTTAGGACAAGATTGGCGACCCTTAAAGGATTTGAACCTCTGTTTTTACGTTGAAAACGTAATATCCTTGGCCACTAGATGAAAGGGTCATCATGAACCGTAAACATGGTATTGTTAACATGGTGGTCGCTACAAGACTCGAACTTGTGACATCTACCTTGTAAGGGTAGCGCTCTACCAACTGAGCTAAGCGACCAAAGAACATCTATAGTGGTGACCCTTCATGGATTCGAACCATGGGCCCACTCCTTAAAAGGGAGTTGCTCTACCAACTGAGCTAAAAGGTCATAATAAATGAAACTTCGTTTGATGAGCCGACTGCTGAAGTCTGCTTCAAAAATGTACTGGCGCGGTGGACGAGACTCGAACTCGCGACCCCCTGCGTGACAGGCAGGTATTCTAACCAACTGAACTACCACCGCACCTAAAAAATAATAATAGTGGTGACCCTTCATGGATTCGAACCATGGGCCCACTCCTTAAAAGGGAGTTGCTCTACCAACTGAGCTAAAAGGTCTCACATTTTTGCACTTATTTTCTGAATAAGTGGACGGAATTATAGCTCAGAAAGCTTTTATTGTCAAGAGAATTGAGGCAAAACTTTTAAATTTCCAATTGTTCAGCCAATTTCTCGATCGCGTATACGGTAGATCGTTCTTGAACAGCTTCTCTGGGACCATCAAAGTGACAATGATATACTTCTTTGGAAAAAGGTGTCTTTAGACCTATATATACGGTTCCTACAGGTTTGAATTCAGTGCCGCCTGTCGGCCCGGCTATACCCGATACAGCTATGGCATAGTCAGAACCTGTCATTTTTTGTATGCCGTCGAGCATTTGTGAAACGCAGGGTTCGCTCACCGCGCCATCGTTTTCAAGCACCTCCCTGCTTACTCCCAGCCACTGGTGTTTGATCTCGTTCGAGTAGGTGACACAGGCACCATGCAGTATGGTTGAAGCACCGGATACCGCTGTAAATGCCGCAGCGATACGTCCGCCGGTACAGCTTTCCGCAAAAGAGATGGTCTGTTCCTCTTTTGTCAGTTTTTGAATGATTTTTTCTATGGTATTTTGTATATTTTTCATAAGATTATTGTACCAAAAGTAGCTTCTAATGCTCTTTTGGATACAATCACGGGATAATATATAAGATTGAGGTATTATCAACTATGGATTTTAAAGACACACTTCTCCTCCCCAAAACAGATTTCCCAATGCGTGGGAACCTCCCGAATAATGAGCCTAAAAAATACAATGCATGGTTTGATGCCGATATCTATGAGCAGATGAAAACAAAACGTCAAGGCGCTGAAATGTTCACGCTTCATGACGGACCTCCCTATGCCAACGGTGACATTCATATCGGTCACGCACTTAACAAGATACTTAAGGACATCATCCTTAAGTATAACTACTTCCAGGGGAAAGCAGTGCGTATGACACCGGGATGGGATTGTCACGGTCTACCGATAGAACAGAAAGTGGAAGAGAAGCTGGGCAAAGAGAAAAAAGAGGCGATGCCTACAGAGAAATTCAGAGAGCTTTGCCGCGCACATGCCGAAAAGTTTGTGGAGATACAAAGAGACGGTTTCAAATCTTTAGGGGTGATCGCTGACTGGGAGAACCCTTATGTAACTATGGACTTCAAGTTTGAAGCCAATATCTACAGAACACTCTGCGAGGTGGCAAGAAAAGGCCTTTTGGTGGAGAGGCATAAACCTATCTTCTGGTCATGGGCGGCACGAACAGCGCTTGCAGATGCAGAGGTAGAGTATGAGGACAAGGAAGACTACTCCATCTATGTCCATTTTGAACTCAGTGATGCAGCCAAAGAGAAGCTGGGACTCGAAGGAAAAGCAGGTCTTGTGATCTGGACAACCACGCCCTGGACACTTCCTGCGAATACGGGTATCGCTTTGAATCCTGAAGAGATGTATGTTCTGACAGACGATGGGCATATCGTAGCAGAGGCACGTCATGATGCGATGATCGAAGAAGGGGTTGTTGCTGGACATGCCAGCAGAAAGATAGCGGCCAGAGAGATGGAGAATCTTTTGGCGATCAACCCTGTGAACGGTCGACCATCTAAAGTGGTACTGGGTGACCACGTACTGATGGATGGTGGTACCGGATGTGTACATACCGCACCCGGACACGGTGAAGATGACTACAAAGTAGGGCTTAAGTATGGCCTTGACGTGGTGATGCCTGTCGATGAACGCGGATGCTATGATGAGAGTGTCAAAGGGCTGAACCTGCTGCCTAACGCCGATGCATTTGTAGGAATGCATATCTTTAAGGCCAATGAACCCATTCTGGAGATCCTGGGTGATGCACTGCTGAAAGAGAGCAAGTTCGTGCACTCCTATCCGCACTGCTGGAGAACGAAAAAACCGCTGATCTACAGAGCAACGAACCAGTGGTTCATCTCCATAGACGATACCGCCCAGGGTGCCAAAAATACGTTGAGAGAGACCGCGCTCAATGCGATCGAAGGGGTGGACTTTTATCCCAAGAGCGCTAAAAACCGTCTCAAGCCGATGATAGAGGGCAGACCTGACTGGTGTATCTCCCGTCAGCGCTCCTGGGGAGTGCCTATCGCATTCTTCAGAAACAAGAGCACCAAGGAAGTGATCCTGGACGAAAAGGTTCTGGAGCATGTAGCGGCTCTTTTTGATCAACAGGGTGCAGATGCCTGGTACTCCATGAGCATTGAGGAACTTCTTCCTGCAGACTCAGGTTACAATGCCAGTGACCTGGAGAAGATCGATGATATCCTGGATGTATGGTTCGACTCCGGTTCGACCTGGAACTCTGTGATCAAAAGCGGTAACTATGATGCGGGTGAGTATCCTGCCTCGCTTTACATTGAGGGAAGTGACCAGCATAGAGGATGGTTCCAGTCTTCTCTCCTTCTCTCTGCAGCGGTGAACGAAGTCTCCCCGTACAAAACGCTGATCACGCACGGGTTTACGGTGGACGAGAAGGGTGAGAAAATGTCCAAGTCCAAGGGGAACGTGGTTGCCCCGGACAAGGTCATCAAGGAGTACGGCTCAGAGATCCTCAGACTGTGGGTCGCGCTTTCGGACTATCAGTCAGACCTGAAGATCTCTGACGGTATTTTGAAGCAGACGGCAGAACAGTACAGAAAGATAAGAAATACGTTCAGGTTCTTGCTTGCGAACGTGAATGATCTTGAGAGCTATGTTCCCAATGATGCGTACGGTGAATTGGACCGATGGATATTGACCAAAGCCAGAGAGGTATTTGCATCCGTCAAAAGTTCTTTTGATGCCTATGATTTCCTTAGAGGATTCGCAACCCTGAACCATTTCATCACGAATGAACTTTCCGGTATCTATATGGATATCACGAAAGACAGACTCTACTGTGAAGATAAAAATGACAAGAGCAGAAGAGCGACACAGTCCGCGATGGCACATATTGCCAAAGCGATGCTGGGGCTGGTTGCTCCGGTACTGACCTATACGGCAGACGAGATACTCGAGTATGCACCGGTGCTTTTCAAAGACGGGATGGAAAATGTATTTGACCTTGTCTATGTGGAAGTGCCGAAAGTTGAAGCAAGTTTTGATGATGCCATACTGATCACGGCACGTGAAAAGTTCTCTGAAGCGGTAGATAAGCTCAAAAAAGAGAAACTGATGAAATCCACACTGGAAGTAGAGATAGCAGGTGAGATAGACACTTTTGCCATCAATGACAGCAAAGACCTGGAAGACTGGTTCGTAGTTTCAGCGGTGAAGTCACAAAGTGAAGGGGAGCAGGTAGCCTCTTTTGAGGTGGCAGGCAAAACATTCACCGTGCATAAAGCAAGCGCTGCCAAATGTCCAAGATGCTGGAGATTTACAAGTACCTCCGATGCGTGTGCCTGTGAGAGATGTGCCAAGGTGGTCGGTAATGGAGAAGTTGCTTAATGTTTGATATGTCTCAGCCTATACAGATCGAGGTGATCGCGGGTTCGATCGTTTTTATACTTGGTCTGGTCGGTATAGGCCTGGGAGTTGTCGCGTATTATAAAAAGAAACAAGAAAGACAAGGATAATAATTGATTACTTTGAAAGAAGCATTAACAAAATCGCATGAAGAATTGGCAGAGCTGAGAACAGAACTTGAGACCAAAGCGAAAGAGTCCGGTCTCAATGCGTATGTAGGCTTTGAAAGTTCAGGTGAGGGTGTGCCCATCCTAATCAAAGACAATATTCAGGTCAAAGACTGGCCTGTCACCTCTGGTTCTAAAATTCTTCAGGGGTATATCGCTCCCTATGAGGCCACTGCGGTCAAGAACCTCAAAACAAAGGGAATGATGGCATTTGGCCGTGCAAATATGGATGAGTTTGCCATGGGTTCGACCACCGAAAGTTCCTTCTACGGTCCTACGAAAAACCCGCATGGGACCAACAGAGTGCCAGGCGGCTCCTCGGGCGGTTCTGCGGCAGCGGTTGCCGGCGGTATCGCGATAGCGGCCCTGGGATCTGATACAGGCGGGTCCATCAGGCAGCCTGCAGCGTACTGCGGTGTGGTAGGGATGAAGCCTACGTACGGAAGGGTGAGCCGTTTTGGTCTGGCAGCCTATGCCTCTTCGCTTGACCAGATAGGCCCTATCGCACAGAATGTTGAAGATGCTGCGATCCTGTATGATGCGATCAAAGGGCATGATGAGAAGGATTCTACTTCTGCGGACTTCGAGATAGAAAATATCGCCGGTCATATCAACCCTGATGCAAAACTGACCATTGCAGTGATAGACAATTACATTTCCGAAGCGGATGAAGAGATACAGAAAGCGTATGCACAAACGGTGAAAGCCTTAGAAGAAGCAGGACATACGATCATACATAAGAATATGCAGAACACCAAGTATGACATTGCGACCTATTATATTCTGGCGACCGCTGAAGCAGCAACGAACCTTGCACGTTTTGACGGGGTACGGTATGGAAGAAGAGCTGAGTCCAAAAACACAGAAGAACTTTTTTACAATACCAGGTCGGAAGGTTTTGGCGAAGAGGTAAAAAGACGTATCCTGCTGGGGAACTTTGTCCTTTCGTCAGGCTATTATGATGCCTATTATGTCAAAGCACAAAAAGTAAGACACCTTATCAGGGACGAGTTCAATGCTATTTTTGCAGAGGCAGACCTGATACTTTCACCTGTGGCGCCATCTGTGGCACCTGAGATAGGTGCATCGGAAGACCCGCTTGAAATGTATAAGAGCGACATGTATACGATAGCCATCAACCTTGCAGGGCTCCCTGCGATCTCACTTCCGGTAGCCAAAAATGGTGAGGGTATGCCTATAGGCTTGCAGCTGATTGCGAAAGCATTTAACGAGAAAACGCTTTTTGACGGTGCTGCAAGCATGGAAAAAGTGGTAAAATATACTAAATAAACAAAGGAAAAATATGAGAATTAAAAAAAGAGCATTGACATTTGAAGATGTCTTACTAGTACCGCAACATTCCGTTGTGCTTCCCAAGGAAGTTTGTTTAAAAAGTAACCTTACCAAACGTGTCACACTGAACACACCTATCGTATCGGCGGCGATGGATACCGTAACGGAGTATAAAGCAGCGATCGCCATGGCACACTTGGGCGGTATAGGGATCATCCATAAAAATATGGATATTGCGACACAGGCCAAGCAGGTCACCAAAGTGAAGAAGTCCGAGAGCGGTATCATCATCGATCCGATCTTCATAGGTCCGGACAAAACAGTAGCAGATGCAGATGCCCTGATGGGTGAATACAAGATATCCGGTGTGCCTGTGGTAGACGATGATCTGAAACTTGTAGGGATCATCACGAACCGTGATATGCGCTTCATCACTGACATGGGTCTGCGTATTTCAGAGGTGATGACCAAAGCCCCATTGATCACTGCAAAAGTAGGTATCACGCTTGAAGAAGCAGCAAAAGTACTTCAGGCACACAAGATAGAAAAACTGCCTATCGTAGATGACAATGGCGTACTTCAAGGGCTTGTTACCATTAAGGACATTGAAAAAAAAGAGAAGTTCCCCAATGCAAATAAAGATCAGCATGGCCGTCTAAGAGTAGGTGCAGCGATCGGTGTGGGACAACTTGATCGTGCTACTGCATTGGTAGAAGCGGGGGTAGATGTGATCGTACTGGACTCTGCACACGGTCACTCGCAGGGGATCATCGATACACTGAAACTCATCAAGAAAACACTGGATGTGGATGTCATTGCCGGGAATATCGCAACGGCAGCTGCTGCACGTGACCTTATAGATGCAGGCGCGGATGCTGTGAAGGTGGGGATAGGGCCCGGGTCCATCTGTACAACGCGTATCGTTGCGGGGGTAGGTGTGCCGCAGATCTCTGCTATCGCAGAGGTGGCAGAAGTGGCCAACAAGGCGGGTGTACCTGTGGTTGCTGACGGGGGTATCAAATACTCCGGAGATCTTGCAAAGGCCCTGGCGGTAGGTGCAAGTTCGGTGATGCTGGGGTCTGCGCTGGCAGGTACCTATGAAGCACCGGGCGATATGATCCTCTTTAACGGTAGACAGTTTAAAGAGTACAGAGGCATGGGAAGTATCGGTGCGATGACCAAAGGAAGTACGGACCGTTACTTCCAGGAGGGAACAGCGGCGGACAAACTCGTACCCGAAGGGATCGAAGGGCGTGTACCGTATAGAGGGCGTATCGCAGATGTGGTCCATCAAATGGTCGGCGGGCTTCGTTCATCCATGGGATATTGCGGATCAGAATCCATCAAAGTGTTCTGGGAGAAGGCAGAGTTCGTCGAGATCACTTCCGCCGGACTTAAAGAGAGCCATGTGCATGATGTGGCTATCACTAAAGAGTCTCCGAACTACTCTTCATAATATGCGCTCCGCAGTGTATGGCCAATGTAGCAGGGCCATGCACTCTTAAAATAAACACTCTTTTCTTTCAAACCATCTTCTCTTCAAGCAAGCACAAGCTATAATTTACCTATATAATCAAATAAGGAAATGTAATGCACGAACAAACACTGGCTATCCACGCAGGATATGAGAAAGATGCCCAAGGGACAATGGCAGTACCGATCTATCAGAGTACAGCGTATGAGTTTAGAGATACGGAACATGCAGCCAACCTTTTTGCACTCAAAGAGCTGGGTAATATCTATACACGTCTTATGAACCCGACCACAGATGTTTTTGAGAAACGTTTTGCGGCACTTGAGGGTGGTGTGGCAGCGATAGGTACGGCATCGGGTATGTCTGCCATCTTTTATGCCATTGCGAACGTGGCTGAAGCCGGAGACAATGTCATTGTTGCCAAACAGGTGTATGGCGGGACAACGACACTGACCGGACATACGATCAAACGTTTTGGCATAGAGACACGTTACTTTGATGTGCGAAACCCCGGTGAAATTGAAGCGTTGATCGATGAGAAGACAAAGATCATTCTTTTTGAAAGCATTACCAACCCCAGTATAGATGTGGCAGATATCGAAGCGATCGTAGCGATAGCAGATAAACACAATATCATCACGTGTGTAGACAATACAGTGGCAACGCCTGTACTCTGTAAACCGCTGGCACATGGCGTGGATCTGAGTGTACACAGTACGAGCAAGTACACTACAGGACAGGGGCTGGCACTGGGCGGTGTGATCGTTGAGCGTGAGAACCTGGTAGAGAAGATCAAAGGCAATGCGCGATACGACCACTTCAATACACCGGATGCAAGTTACCATGGACTGGTATATAGTGATGTACCCCTGCCGCTCTTTACATTGAGAGTGCGGCTTGCCCTCCTGCGTGACCTGGGTGGAGCACCAAGTCCATTCAACTCATGGCTGCATATACAAGGACTTGAGACGCTGCCGCTTCGTATGAAACAGCACTCATCTTCCGCACTTGCCATTGCAGAGTTTTTAGAGGGACACCCGAAGGTAAAAAGGGTCAATTACCCTGGATTAAGATCCAGTGCCCAAAACCCACTGGTTCAAAAGTACTTTAAAGAGGGGATGGCCAGTGGTCTTCTCTCCTTTGAAGTAGAGAGCAAGGAGCTGGCACAGAGCATCGCGGATGCTACAGATATTTTTGCAGTGGTGGTCAATATCGGTGACAGCAAGTCTATCATCACGCATCCTGCAAGTACCACACACCAACAGCTTTCAGCGAAAGAGCTTGAAGAGGCAGGTGTTCCCGGCGGGCTGGTAAGACTGAGCGTGGGTCTTGAGGATACACAGGACCTGATCGATGATTTGGCAAAGGCACTTGGATAGTTATAAAGCCCAAATAGGGTAAAATGATGCACAATTAACCAAACAACAAAAGCAGTCTATGAAAATCACTACGAAAACAGCACAATTTAGCTCTCCTCTCTACCTTGAGAGCGGGCGTATCTTAGAACCCTATGAGATCACATATGAGACATACGGTGAGCTAAACGAAGACAAGTCCAATGTTATTCTAGTGTGCCATGCACTGAGTGGTTCCCATCATGCGGCAGGGATCTATGAAGGTGAGCGAAAAGCCGGTTGGTGGGATGGACTCATCGGTGACGGCAAGGCGGTAGATACAGGCAGATACTTTGTCATCTGTACCAATGTCATAGGTTCCTGCTTTGGTTCGACAGGCCCGATGAGCGACAACTATCCGAGTGAAGAGCCTTACAGGCTTAGGTTCCCTGTAGTGACCATTAAAGATATGGTGCGCGCACAGATGCACCTTCTTTCCCAGCTGGGGATCTACCATGTACGGGCAGTGATCGGCGGCTCTATGGGAGGGATGCAGGCATTGCAGTTCGCGGTGGATTATCCAAACTTTTCAGATGAGGTCATCTCCCTTGCTGCCACCTATGCAACACGGCCCTGGACGATCGCATTCAATAAAGTGGCTGTAGAGGCCATACGTCGGGATCCTAGGTTCAAGCACGGGAACTATGAGAGAGGTGCGTTCGAAGAAGAAGGCCTGGACGGTCTGGCCATAGGGCGGATAGCGGGGCATATCTCTTATCTGTCACCAGACTCCATGGATGAAAAATTTGGCCGCAACTATGTCAATAATGATGGTCTTTTTGAACTTTTCGGACGCTATGAAGTAGAGAGGTACATGGAGTACAATACCAACAACTTTTCACGTATCTTTGATCCGCTTTCCTATCTTTATATAGTCAAAGCGATCAACACCTTTAATCTAAGCAGGGGATATGATTCGCTGCACGATGCCATTTCGCGTATCAAAGCCAAGGTGCATTTGATCAGTTTCTCATCAGATTATCTTTTCCTTCCTTGCGAGATGGAGCATATTGCCAAGATGATGAAACGCAATGGCCAGCCGCACAGTTATCTTGAAGTGCAAAGTACCTATGGGCATGATGCATTCTTGGTTGAACTGGAAAAATTTGAAGAGCATATCAGGGAGATATTACAATGAAAAATAAAACCTTTGAAGAGAAAATGGCACACTCAAAAGCCTTGCTGGAAAAACTGATGAATCCGGAGATCACGCTTGAAGAGTCAGTGAAACTGTATGAAGAGGGGCTGAAGAATATCAAAGAGGCACAGAGTCTGATAGAAGAGGCTAAAACAAAGATCAGCGTGATCGAACAAGCCAATCAGAATACGGGGGATAATGCATAATGGCACAGCTTGTTGTAGCAGCACTCCAATTGCCAACATTGGGCATGAATGCTACAAGACTTGAGTTCTATCTCAAGCAGGCCAAACAAAGAGGAGCAGATCTGCTGCTGCTCGGTGAGTATGTATTAAACCACTTTTTTAAAGAGTTTGCCACCATGTCGCCCAATATGGTGAAAGAACAGACACGCAAGCATATAGAACTTTTAAAAAATCTTGCACTGAAATATGATATTGTGTTCGTTGCGCCTATTATCATTACCAAAAAGGACGGCTATCATAAAACGATCGTAAAGATCACGGATAAGACCATCCGCTATTATGAACAGCAGATACTGCTGCCGTATGCGCACTGGAACGAAAAGAAGTTTTTTGCAAATCCGGTTGCACCGCTGAAAGACCCAATGACATTCAGCATCAAAGGATTTAAGGTCATGGTCATGGCCGGCTTTGAACTGCATTTTGACCATTTCTGGCAAAGGGTCACAGAGAAAAAGGTCGATCTTGTACTGCTTCCGACGGCTTCAACCTTCGGTTCGCATAACCGTTGGAGAGAGATCATTAAAACCAAAGCGTTTTTGCATGGCTGCTATATACTTAGAGCGAACCGTTTAGGCGAATACAGCGATAATGAGGTCAAATGGAAGTTTTATGGTGATACGATGCTGGTCTCGCCGGAGGGTGAAGTAGATATGATGCTGGAAGACAAAGAATCGATGCTGGTCGAAATGATAGATAAAGAAGAAGTGGTCGAACATCGGAAAGCATGGGCATTTGAAAAAGAGCTTCAGGCGAGGGTAGGATAGTTCTGTTTCGAGTAAGGAAAAACGCAGCTCTGGGAACAGGGTATGTATCTACAGGAGAGAGGAATTATTAAAAAGGATTTGGCATGACACAACAAGAATACTTTAACAGACAGATACAATTGTGGGGAGAAGCCACGCAAAAAGGGCTTCAGAGCAAGAAGATAGCCATTATCGGTTCCGGTGGTCTGGGGTCTACGCTCGCGATGGCACTGGGTACTTCCGGTATCGGTGAAATACATATGGTAGATTTTGATACGGTCTCAAGTCATAATATCCACAGACAGATTGCATTCACCTTGCAGGATGAAGGAAAGAACAAGGCCAAAACAATAGCTGAGCTGATAGAGACCAAAAACCCTTTTGTCAAAGCGCGCGCCTTTGATATGGATTTCGATGCTTTTAAAGCGTTGGGAAACAGGTACGACCTGATACTGGATGCGACAGATAATCTTCCTGTAAGAGGAGCCATAGACACCCATGCCAAAGAGACCGACACACCCTGGATCTATGCAAGTGTGGAAGAGTTCAACGGAC
Source organism: Sulfurovum sp. (assembly GCF_036568385.1). Taxonomy (GTDB): domain Bacteria; phylum Campylobacterota; class Campylobacteria; order Campylobacterales; family Sulfurovaceae; genus Sulfurovum. The sequence continues at coordinate 17,947 of NZ_DATCSP010000024.1, forward strand.
AGGTATGTTTCTTTGATAAAGCGAACTTTCAAGTCTTTAACATTTCCGATCACAAACCAGGTGGGATCACGGCTCCTATAGTCATGCATATAGGATCGCTTCAAGCCAATCTGGCATTGCGGTACCTTGCAGGGCTGTCCGTTACAAAGGACAAACTCTATTATCTCTATTTCAATGACGAGGGTGAGTTGATCACACAAAAATTCGGCATGCCGAAGGTATAAATCTAAAACAAATAGTGTTAAAATACGATAAACAAAAAAGGATCCCTATGAAACGAAAGCATTTAGTTTGCTCAGCCATGATCTTGTTTTTGACAGGATGTACACAGGAGACACAAAACAGTATGAGCCGTTCACTTCAAAACTGGACAGGGACCAATGGTGTACTGGATATCTATGCAGGGGATAAACTGGTACATAAGTTTATCAAGATCGATAAAATTTCGACCGCCTATGGAAGCAGTGACAGCAGTGTAAGACCCTATCGCTACGGATATGGTGTGGATGATCTAAACTTCAACGGTAAAAAAGATGAAGGAGAGAAGAAGGTCTATTTTGAATTTTCCGACTACTCAACATCGTATATATTTTATGAAAGAAATTAAGGAGGACAGGCAAATGAAATTTATTTCGACAGAAGAGGCACCCGCGGCCATAGGACCATATTCGCAGGCAGTGGAAGCAAACGGATTCATCTATACATCAGGACAGATCGCTCTGACACCGGAGGGGGTTATGGCTGCGGATGATGTGGAGAACCAAACCCATCAGGTCATGAAAAACCTTTTTTATGTACTAGAGGCGGGAGGGGCACACTTCAATGATGTCATTAAAACGACCATCTATTTGGCAGATATGAACGATTTTGAGAAGGTCAATGCTATCTATGCACACTATTTCGGTCCACATAAACCGGTAAGAAGTACGGTAGCGGTAAAGACCTTGCCTAAAAATGCACTGGTGGAGATAGATTGTATCGCATTGGCCGGAGCGGATTATACTTTTTAGCGGTAAATAAGTGGAATACTCAGGGAAAGTAGTTTAGTTTAAAAAAATATTAAAACAACTTTGGGTATAATCACGAACTTTTTAAAAAACAATAGAAACAAAGGGTTTTGCAATGTACGCAATCATTAAAGCAAGTGGCCAACAATTTAAAGTGCAAGAGGGTGACATCATCGCTTTTGACAATATGAATCTTGAGCCAAAAGCAGCGGTAGAATTCAAAGAGGTTTTAGCGCTAGACAACGGTGAATTAACTGTAGGAGCTCCTTTCGTAGAGGGTGCTGTAGTTAAAGGTGAAGTGATCAATGAAGGTAGAGATAAAAAAGTTATCATCTACAAAAAAAGAAGAAGAAAAGATTCAAAACTTAAAAGAGGTTTCAGAAGAAGCTTTACTAGAGTTAGAATTACTAAAATAGCATAAGGAGATCAGATGGCACACAAGAAAGGACAGGGATCCACCCAAAATAACCGTGATTCAGCTGGACGTCGTTTAGGCGTTAAAAAATTTGGTGGTGAAACAGTTATCCCAGGTAACATTATCATCAGACAAAGAGGAACAAAAGTGCATCCAGGTAACGGTGTAGGAATGGGTAAAGACCATACAATATTCGCACTGATCGAAGGTGTAGTGAAGTTTGACAACAAAAGTGCTACACAGAAAAAAGTTTCAGTAGTACCTGCATAACCCCTGGTAGGTCCGAGATCTTTCGGGCTTACTTATCTACATTATTTTCGGATAATTTTCCCCTATTTTCATCCTCAACAACCAACAAATGTCTACATCTGTTTCGGCCTAAGAACCAACCATCATGATAGTCTTGATCCGTATTGAACAGTGTATGTGATTTTTTATACGTGCCTTTTGCCGTAATGCATCCGTCCATGATCCCCTGTTGATAGGTGTGTGAAAAGTCCTTACCGAAATAAACCCCACTGTAGGTATATCCAACTTCCTTTTCCGGCTCCTTCTTGGATTCGCAGCCTGTAGCAGAGAGCAATGCCGTGACCATGAAGCAGACAGGTAGTATTTTCTCTTTAAACATATGGGTACCTTTAGAATCTAATATAAAAATTATAGCGATTATTCCCCTAATTTAGATATAATTTCATAATTCATAGAGTATGGGCATAGGATTAGATGTAGTATGCTTCGGTTTTTCATAGATTAAAAGGTTATAAATGTTTGTAGATAGTGTTGAACTAACGATTAGTTCTGGTAAAGGTGGTGCAGGCGCCATCTCATTTTGGACAGAAAAATTTGTCACTAAAGGTGGCCCGGATGGCGGTGACGGCGGTCGTGGAGGTTCTGTATATTTCAAAGTGGATAATAATACAGATACCCTTTCAGGATTACGTGGCCGTAACCATATCAAAGCAGAGAACGGTCGTCCGGGCGAAGGCCGCAAATGTTATGGACGCAAAGGGAAGGATACGGTCATCACTGTACCACCGGGAACCACTGTAGTAGATATGGAGACGGGGGAAGAACTCCTTGATCTTGTGAACGAAGGGGAAGAGGTTCTCTTTCTCGAAGGCGGAAAAGGCGGATTGGGGAATATGCACTTCAAGAGTTCCAGTAACCAAAGGCCGACCTATGCACAACCCGGGCTTCCAGGCATTACCAAACATGTAAGACTTGAGATGAAACTCATCGCAGATGTAGGTCTGGT
>NZ_DATCSP010000025.1:0-19385 GCF_036568385.1 Sulfurovum sp.
CGGTGCATAGTAGGGAAGCATGCCCATATCACAGGCACCCTGTACGTTCGTCTGGCCACGCAGCGGCATCACACCCGCGCCGTCTTTACCGATATTCCCTGTCATCAGAGCCAAGTGGACGATGGCCATGACCGCATAAGAGCCGTCTACATGTTCAGTGATCCCAAGCCCCCACAAGATCAGAGATTTTTTCGTTGCATACTCGCGGGCGATCTCCGGGAGCATATCTGCCAGATACTCATACCCTTCCACCTCTCTGAAAAATTCAGGATTGGCATAGGGATCGTTCAGAATGCTCTCTTTAAAGTGTTCAAAGTTCTTTGTTCTGTTCTTGATGAAATCTTTGTGATAGAGCTCTTCGGTAATGATGGTATAGGCCATCATATTGAGCACAAGCAGGTTCGCTTCATGCGGCGTGACCGCCTTGTATTTTGAGAACTTATGCAGTGTGATCTCACGCACGTCAAAACATGCGATACCTATACCCTTTTGTGCCGCTTTGATCATACGGTTACCCACGATCGGATGTGCCTCCGTGGTGTTCGAACCCATCACGATCATAAATTCCGTTTTGTAGATATCATCAAACGGGTTACTTGCAGCTCCCTCGCCGATGGTAAGTCTCATCCCTTTGAGTGAGGGAGAGTGGCACACTCTGGCACAGTTATCCACATGCGGAGAGTTCAAGGTATCACGTGTGAACTTTTGAAAGTAATAGGCTGATTCACAGGAAGTTCTGGCCCCTCCGAGCGAACAGACAGACTTTTCACCATATGTTGCCTGAATCTCTTTTAGCTTCATGGCCCCTGCGGTGGTAGCCGACTCGAGATCGGTCTCATACCATGTATCATCCAGGTCAGTGAGTGAACCGGCGATCGCCTCTTTGATCCCAGGGTTCTTCTCCAAAAAGCTTTTGCGGATACGGGGCGTTCTCAGTCTCTCTTTTGCATCCACAAAGTCATATCCGTGGGTACCTTTGATGCAGAGCTTTCCTTCTGACACAGCGCCGTCGGGATGGGCAAAAATCTTTTTAATTTTATTTTCTTTGGTATCCACATGCGCAGCGATATCGCAGCCAACGCCACAATACGCACATACACTGTCGATCACTTCATGATCGTTCTCAATTTTTTTTGTCATTTTTACCCTTCTGGATCTAATTAGGAGCTATTTTATCCTAATTGCAGTTAAAATAATGTTTCTTTAAGTAAGTGTTGCTAATATCGGACAAAATTATACCAAAAGGATTTACAATGTTTACAATCAATGTAGCAAGAGAGTGTGGCTGTTTCAAAAGAAGCCCGTACGAGAACAATATGCAGTTCGACAACAAAGACGATGCACTGATCCAGGCAAAAGCTATGGAAAAACACATGAATGAAAAATTCTGCGGGAAACACGGATTCGTCACAGAAGAGACAGGTGACACTTTCACGATTCACGTAGGAGAAAAACAACACGCAAGTGCAGGCGGATGCTGCGGCGGCGGACACTGTTCATAAGAACAACATCTATTAAATAAACCTTGTCGTGGCGAACGCCCTCGTAAGCGAAGCGATTCGAGAGCCACGACGATTTTTTGCTTCGTTTTTTCTAAAAAAATGAAGAGAGAAACAATATCTCAATTAGCATAGAGTGAAATATGCAAAAGAGATCAAACTCATCAAAATATTATTTGAAATTCCCAAACACCAACGGTGCTTTCAGATCCAACTTCTTCACTTCAGCCATCACCGCCTGAAGATCATCTATTTTCTTCCCGGATACACGTACCTCATCACCCTGGATCGACGGTGTGACCTTTATCTTCATATCTTTGATCGCTTTCACGATCTTTTTGGCTTCCTCTTTATCGATCGTATCCACAATACGGTAGATCACCTTCGTATTTCCGCCGGATATCCCTTCGGTCTTCACCTCTTCGAGCGACTTGCCTGCAATGCCTCTTTTGATCAATTTGGAGATCAGGATATCTTTCAGTGCATCGATCTTGGCATCGGTAGAAGCACTGAGGCTCAAAGTCTTGCCGGCTTCATTGAGCTTGATCTCTGCCAGCAGCCCTTTAAAATCAAAACGCGTAGCAACCTCTTTTTGCGCCATGACGATCGCATTTTTTAGCTCCATCATATCCAGCTTCGCGGATATGTCAAAGTAGTGGTCTTTTGCCATCATGTATCCTTTTTACTTCTCTATCCTGATCATTGCAACTTTGCCGTTAATGACATCCAGTTTTTCAAGTGCCTGCATCGCTTCTTGTATCATTTTCTCCTGGCATTCATGGGTGATGAAAAGCAGTTCTACACGCTCATCATGGTCGTTGTCTGGATTTTGCATCATCCCTTCTATGGAGATGTCGAGTTCGCTAAAAAGCTGGGTGACCGTGGCAAGTACGCCTTTTTTGTCATCTACGCTCATACGAAGATAGTAGTGTGAACATATCTCTTCTTTTGGCAGCAGCCTGAGTCCGGATTCCAGACCTTTTTTGTACCCAAGCATCGGACCCTGGTTTCCGCGAACGATATCCACGATATCGGCAATGACGGCTGACGCTGTAGCATCACCTCCCGCACCCGGACCGTAGTATAGCGTCTCGCCTACACGGTCACCCACAACAGTGACCGCATTCATCACGCCGTCTACTTTGGCTATCATGCTCTCTTCGGGTATCATGGTGGCATGCACACGCAATTCTACGGCTTCTCCTACTTTTTTGGCGATACCGAGCAGTTTGATCGCATACCCGAAATCTTTGGCGAATGCCACATCGGCCTGTGTGATGTTCTCTATGCCTTCTATCAGAATATCTTCAGGCTTTGCATCGATACCATAGGCGATACTTGCCAGGATAAGCAGCTTGTGAGAGGCATCGAATCCGCCTACATCAAAGGTCGGGTCAGCTTCTGCGTATCCCAGCTCCTGGGCTTCCTTGAGGATCTCGTCATACTGCGCACCTTCATTGATCATCTTGGTAAGCATATAGTTGCAGGTACCGTTCATGATACCCTGGATAGAGTTTATATGGTTGGCGGAGAGCCCGTTACGCAGCGCACCGATGATCGGTATCCCACCGGCGGTACTTGCTTCATACATTAAAGGGAGGTCACCGGCTATCTCCTGCAGTTCGTAACGGTGATAGGCCAAGAGCGCTTTATTCGCAGTGACCACCGCTTTACCGTTTTCCAGTGCTTTTTTGACAAGCGCGTACGGCTCTTCGATACCGCCCATCAGTTCCACAACGATATCGATCTCAGGGTCATTGACCACATCCAGCGGATCCTCACTCAGTTTGATACTTACCCCTCTCTCTTTTGAGAGGTTCTTTACCACACCTGATTTTACGACGATCTTTTTCCCGGCTCTTGCTTCAATGATATCTGCATTCTCTTCAAGTATATTCGCAACGCTTGCACCGACCGTACCAACTCCTAAAATACCGATTTTAACCATACTACTTCTTTGCCTCTTCTAATTCCTTGAGGAATTTTTTAATATTACGTGCTGCCTGTCTGATACGATTTTCATTTTCTATCAGGGCGATCCTTACATACTCGTCACCGTATTTCCCAAATCCTATACCCGGGCTTACGGCAACATCCGCATGCAGCAGCAGCTGTTTGGCAAATTCCAGAGAACCCATATCTCTTGCCACTTCAGGGATCCTGCCCCAGATGAACATGGACGCACTCGGCTTCGACAGAGGCCAGCCTGCGTTTCTGAACGCTTCTATCATGACGTCACGTCTCTTCTCATAGCGAGGAATGATCTGCTCTTCAGGAATATACCCATGTTCATCCAAAGCCACGGTCGCTGCCACCTGAATAGGCGTGAACATCCCGTAGTCCAACCAGGACTTGATGCTCTGCAGTGCACCGATGAGTCTCTTGTTCCCTACGATAAAGCCTACTCTCCATCCTGCCATGTTGTAGGATTTTGAAAGTGTATAGGCTTCAACCGCTACATCTTTCGCCCCCTCTACGGTCATGATAGACGGTGTCGTGTAGCCGTCAAAGGTGATATCTGCATAGGCAATATCTGAAATGATATAGAATCGTTTCTCTTTCGCAAGCGCTACCAGTCTCTCATAGAATCGAGGTGTCACGGTTGCCGTCGTGGGGTTATGCGGGAAATTGACCACCAAAAACTTTGCTTTGGGAATGGAATTGTCCAGCTGTTCTTCCACGTCAGCAAGAAATCTGTCTTCATCTACCTCAAAGGTCTCTTCATCAAATACCAGCTGCATTTTTTCTACATTCGCGCCTGCCAGGATGAACGCCTGGGAATGGATAGGATAGGTAGGATCAGGCACAATGGCCACATCACCCGGGTTCGAAATGGCCTGCACAAGGTGCACGTACCCTTCTTTGCTTCCCATCGTTGCAACCACTTCCGTATCGGGATCCAGGTCCACCCCGTATTTGCGCTTATACCATTTGCTCATCGCCAGTCTGAGCTTATAGATCCCCTTACTTGCAGAATAGCCATGGGTTTTGGGTTTTTGAGCAGTCTCACACAGCTTGTCGATGATCGGCTGCGGTGTAGAAGCATCGGGATTTCCCATAGAAAAATCTATAATATCTGTACCTTCACGTCTTAGTCGCATCTTGAGTTCATTGATCTCTGCAAAAAGATACTTCGGCAAACGGTTTATTTTTTCAAATTGAATTTCATCAAACATGCTTTACTCGCTTTACATTTTTTTCATTTTTTTTATTAGTCTATCAGACAGTACTAAAATTGGGTGACAGGTTCTGTAGAAACATTGACCTCTTCTACCATTGCGTCACTACTCTCTGCACCCTCTTGAGCAACAACCTCTTCCACTTCTTCCACCACTGTATTGGTATCCTGAACTTCGACCGTCTTTTCGATCGTGGCACCTATCTGGATATCATCGGCCGCCAAGCTCTCAATACTCAGGTTTCCCGCGACACGCTCTTCCGGCTGCTCAGCCACCTCAGGTACCGCTACATTTTCGATCATTTGATCCTCCATAAAAGGGATCAGCTGACCCAAATGTTTTTTATCGAACTGTGTAAAAAAATACCAGGAGGCATAGGCCAAAAGAGCCAACACGACCAGTATGAACAGTTTCGATCTCTTTTTTTTCTCCTCTGCGACAGGTAAACGTACAGAAAAATTGTCATCTTCTTTATGTTCACCATAATAGGCCAATGCCTCATCCCGCAATGCGCTTAGATCTGCTTGATACTCACGCTCAATGATAGAGATGAAGCCCAGCACTTTGATCTTTTTGAGCCTATCAAAATTTGAACCCAAAAGATCTTCAAGATTCTCTTCAGATATCTTTGTCTTTTCGCTGACCGCCTTTATACTGTTCTCTTCAAGAATCTCGTTTAACCGCATAACCCATCCTATGTATTAAAATAGCTGCCGCCGCGCTCACATTGAGTGAATCAAATGCATGTTTCATCTCTATTGAAATCTTATGATCCAGTTTCGCCATGACCTTTCCGGAAATACCTTTTCCTTCACTCCCCAATACAAGCACACGTTTAGGCGCAAAGGTCATCTCCTGTACATTCTCTCCGTCCATGGAGGCCCCGTAAAGAGTAAATCCTATTTGCTGGAGTTCATTGAACGTGTCCAGGATATTGGGCGCTATCATAAAAGGCAGGTCCAGCATGGCACCTGAGCTCGTACGTGCTATGGCCGCAAAATTAAGCTGTTTCACCCCTGCAGCGATAATAGCATCCGCTCCAAGTGCATAGGCCGATCGTACCACTGCACCGATGTTACCTACATCTGTCAAGCCGTCAAGCACTACCAGAAAATCACTCTTCTTGACCTCAGAAAGGGTGCTCTGCTGAAATTCATCCATTTCCACAAGCAGCCCCTGATGATTCCCGCCTTTGCTCATGGACTGGGCCCACTTTTCTTCCAAAAACTTGATATTATCATGGTATTGGTGAAAGAGACCTTTAGGAAGTATCCCTTTTTTGGCAACATAAACCGTTTTTATTTTCTCTGAGTGGTGCTCCAGTGCATGCAAACAGACTTGCTTTCCGTATAGTATCATAGGGTGATTTTACCTTTTTTTTGCTTGTACAGTGTTAAGTGGATTTGATAAGTTCATTGTACCATTCTTTGACACTTTTATCACTCAATTGTGCAAGGATCTTCGCTTTGGATTTGGGCGGCAGGTCCAATGTCAACACTTCTGCGAAACTGAGACTTTTTTCGATACTTTTGTCTGCCCGTATGATCACCACCCACTCTCCACGTATGGTCAATTCCTTAAACTGTTCATTGAGTGATCCTGCCGTACCGCGATAGTAGTTTTGATACTTTTTGCTGAGCTCCTTGGCCAGAAAAAGCTCTCTCTGCGCATCTAACGCCGAAATTTCGCCTAAAAGCTTTTCCAAACGATGGGGGGCTTCATACAGCACCGTATTGTAACCGTTGCTCATGGCCTCACTGAGCGCGATACTTCTCTCTTTTCCTTTGTGTGGCAAAAACGCATAAAAGAGGAATTTCCCTTCCTCAAAACCGCTTGCGGCATAGGCTGTTGTGACTGCAGATGCTCCGGGCAGCACATCATAAGGTATCTGGTTCTCCTGGGCATAGGCCACGAGTATCTGCCCGGGATCGGAGATGATAGGCATCCCCGCATCACTGACATAGACCACCTCTTTTTCCTGTAAAACATGTCCCAGTTCGTGCAGCCGCTCCTTTCCGTTATGCTCGTTGAACGACAAGAACTGTGCTTCGGGATACACCATACCAAAACGCTCTTCCAAAAGTCGCAAAAGATGCTTGGTCTGTCGGGTATCTTCACATAAAAAAAGTGCTGCTTTTTCAAACATCTTCATAGCACGAATCGTAATATCTTGGGGGTTTCCGATAGGAGTGGGGATAAATGTGATCATTATTTTACTTTATAAGAGAAGTGACTGGTTTTATTTACGCACTTTCAGTCGTGAGTGCATCTGCAGCAGCAGGCATAGCGGGCTTGACCCACGATGCCCTCAAATGATAAATTATGACAATTTATATTTGTTTTTGAACTTCTCTACTCTTCCGGCAGCATCAACGATCTTCTCAGAACCTGTAAAGAACGGGTGGCACTCATTACAGATATCGATACTCAGTTCTGCTTTGTCCGTTTTTATCTCAAACGTATTTCCACATGCACAACTTACTTTACATTCCATGTAATCCGGGTGAATCTCTTTTTTCATCTTGTAACCTTTTAGTTTATTTTGTGTGTCAGGCAACTAACCTGCTCTAGCCTGTGACTCTTCCTTTTTCCTGAAAAAGGGGCATTGCAACGCTCTCTGGCGAGACAATTAAGAGTGGTATTTTATCTAAAAAAATTTAAAAAATCATAAAACAGCAGGCGGGACCGATCCGGATCTCTGTGCAGGGTCTCTTTTGCCCCTCACCCCTACCAGTCGTCGTCATCTCCAAACGCCTCTTCCATTTCTTTCTCGAACGCTGCATCTTTCTCTTTTTGAAGCTGTGCGTCTGTCAACACTGCTTCATGGAGGAACTCACCGAAGAATGTGGTAGGCTTCGAATAGGCTAAAAAGAGATAGGTGCCTACCACAAGGCCTATCATGGTCAGCGCGGTGATCACCTTCTGTACCGGGTTGAATGTTTGTATAGGCTCTTTTTGGCGTACTTCACAGACCCCTCCCGGGCAATGCACAGGATCTATTTTGGTCATGATCTTGTATAGCTTACAGCCTACACAGATCCCAAAAGCGCTCTCCAAAAATGTAAGCAGCAGACAGAGCACACAGATCAAAACCTTATAGAAAGTGATATCCCAGTTTATCACGAACCACCAGACCATCGGAAGGGAGATCAGCCAGCCCAGTGTCCAGGCAAAACGTTTTTGCAATCCGCCTACATACTCCGGTTTTTGATCCTGCACAAAAAATTTTCCCAAAAGCATAGAGGGGGAGTAGTTCGGACTGATGATCCTTGCCGTAAAATCAAGAAATAAAAAGGCCAGATAGACCCTTGCCACAATGGCGTGATTAAATCCTATACCGACAAAGATGACGATCATCCCCAGTGTTCCAAGGATCCCTGCGGCAGCCCTTGCTTCTCTTTCGTTGATCACTCTGACATCATATCCGGGCACTTTAGCCCCGTATTCCCATAAAAAACTTTGTAAGTTCAAACCATTTCCTTTTGTCACTTTAATCTCTTTTAATCCTCTCTTGAGACTGTGCATAGTGCCCAGCGGATACTTTTGCTTTAAAAACATTATGGGGATTTTACTATGCGTTGTTTGTTTTCACCTTAGTCAAAACACAGTGAAAGCCCCCTGCACTCTTTTTCATATACTAACATTTTCCAAAAAAGCATTACAAAAAAGTATTAAAAGAAGCATTATACAAAAAGTGAGGTAAGAAATAGAATTTTAGCTGGCATAGGGATTATTATAGTGTTTCAATGAATTTTATGTACAATCTAAACTGACATCCATACAAAAGGTTCATCAATCAATACAAAACATACACTTCTCTTGATCATGACCTCTTTATGTTGTGTGAACAGCAGTGCCGAAGAGACACGCTGGGGCAGGTTCGATACGCATATCGAACTCTTTCATTATGACATTGATGCCCAAAATGATGAGGAGTCAAAAGCCACTGTCTTGGGCGGCTATATAGACTATAGATCTAAGCCTCTCTATGGTTTTGGTTTTGGGGTCAAACAGTATCTTTCACATTTGATCTTTGAGTCTAAAAACCCTGCCCTTACCTCATTGACAGACACGGCAGGAAATGATATTAACCCCTTAAGTGAATGTTATGCATATTATAAAAATACACACACTGCTTTCAAGATCGGAAAACAGCAGATCCATACACCGATGCTTAACGATGATACAACCAGACTGGTCCCCTTCAGTTATCAAGGTATCACTTCTCAGATATTCTGGGATTCGGATACCTTTCTTTCTCTGGGGCATGTGACCCGTTTCAGACCCTATAATGCTGAAGCGTATTCGGAGTACACTTCAAGCGGCTTGGCAGAAGAGGGTGTAAGCTATATCGGCTTTCATACACAGTTTGGCAATGCCAGACATCAATGGTACTACTACCATGCACCCAAACTCTTCAATACCCTGCATATGGAAGTGGAAGCACGTACCCCTTTGAACCCTTCCGCAGATATATACTATGGCATGCAAGGTATTTATACCTTTGACGATCAAGGCGGCATTCATATACTCAACCGCGATAACGGGGGAGGAGATGTGAAGCTCGTAGCAGCCAAACTGGGATTAAGGTCCGAGAAATTCTCTTATACCGGCTCACTCTCATATAATTTCGGGAATGACGGGATCAATAGAGGCTACGGAGGTCTCTCTTCTATCTACACCAGCTCCATGATCGCACAGGGGAAAACGCAAGGGCATCCTTTTGCAAAATCCCTGAAAGTACACTATAGATATTTCTCTGCTTCGAAGGATAAGGCGTATTCAAGTTCTCTCTACCTGACCAACATCACCTACAGAGACGATACTTACAATACGCTCAATGCACTCTATATCGACCACAAGTTCAAATTCAGGCCGAGGGAGTACATCCTGCTAAGATATGAAAAACAGTGGATCGCCAATGAAGATGACAAGAGCTACCTTAGGATCATCAGTGCCTATACCTTTTAATCTCCAAGAAAGCACCTGAAAGTGAGCCAATAGCTCTATTCAATTATAAAAGTAATTTGGCAGCTACCGCGCAGACAGCACTCTCACTTTTGAGCACCAAAGGGGTATCAAAGCCTATCACTCTCTCCGGTGCGAACAATGCCACCTCATTCTCGGTGATCCCGCCTTCGCATCCGATCACGATCGTATCGATACCGCACTCTGCAGAAAGTACATTTTCTGAAAAGTTCAAAAGATAGCTTTGGGGATGTTCGGCCATAAACGCTTCAAGGCTCTCTGCCATATCCATCTCCATCATCACGCTTCGTCCGGACTGCTGCGAAGAGTTCAAAAGTATCTTCTCCCAGCGTTTGAAATCGGGCTTGAAGCTTTTCTGAGAACGGCCACAGTAGATGAACGTGATCTTTGCCACGCCCATTTCATTCAGTGACGGAAGTACTTTTTCAATATTTTTGGGATCGATCATGCACCAGCCTATATGCAGCGCTGCTTTCGCTTTGATCTCCAGTGTGCGGCTCTCCTGCAGCTCAAGTATCACGGAGCGTTTATCCAGGTAGGTGATAAGGTAGCGATGCAGTAACCCGTCTTCAAGGTTGCGAAGATACAGCGTATCCTCTACCCTGTGTCTCCGTACTTTGAAAATGTAGCGATGCTCGTCTCCAAGCAGCGTGAGCTGAGGCTTTCCTGCCTCTTTATGGTAAAGATACAACATGTTTAGAGTGCTATGATGCCTTTAGCTTTCAGAACCATAAGGACCACCATTACGGCCACAAGCAGGATCTGTACCAGAGATATTTTCAAAAAGACCCCTTTGAGCAGCTTGTGTGTCTCAGGGTTTTGCAGGTTGGCTATTTTGATCAATTTATGCTTTTTGATCTCTATGTACATCAGTACCGCCCAGATCACGACCATAATGATCGTACTCAACGGCCAGCCCAGATCACCGCTGAACACCGCGATGATACCTGTGAAGGCGATCATGGTCGCGATCGCTTGGAAGATCATCGTATAGATAAAACTTGCTTTTTTGAATCCCAAGGGATTTTTAGCTGTCATCATCGGGATCAACAATCCTCCCACCAAAAAGCCTAAAAAGGTTTTTACTAAAATACTGTGCACTATCAACATCTCTGCGATCATATGAATTTCCTGTAATTTTGATTTGTTTAAAAGTGGATTATACCCTATTTAGTTATAATCGACCTAACATAATTTTAAGGGAGAAACATGCCTGTTTCCATCATGCAAGCACTGGATATTATTGATCAAAACACTTCTGTGGTGAACTCCGAACTTCTGCCTATCGAGATGGCATTGGGACGTATTATGAGCGAAGACTCCATCGCCACATTCAACCTGCCCCGTTTTGACAACTCCGCGATGGATGGCTATGCTGTCAAATGTGCTGATGCGAACAGTACCGTCACCTGTACGGAGGTCATCTATGCAGGGGATGACCCTCAAATGACACTGCAGGCTGGACAGGCCATCAAGATCATGACCGGTGCGCCCATCCCAAAAGGGTGTGAAGCGATCATCCCCATAGAAGATGTGACAGTCAACGGTACCCAGGTGACCCTCCCCTCTGAGATCAAAAAAGACGGACATATCAGACATGCGGGAGAGGATATCAAAAGCGGTACGGTCTACCTGCATAAAGGAGAAAAGGTGACCGCCTATGCGATCGCCCTGCTGGCCAGCCAGGGGGTGACGCATCTACGGGTCAGACGCAGGATCAAAGTGGCTGTCTTTGGTACGGGGGATGAACTCCGGCCGCACTTCGAGAAGATCAGCCCTCACCAGCTCTACAACTCCAATACCCCCATGTTCCTTGCACGCTCCCAGGCGCTGGGATGCGAGGTACAATACATAGGCAGCTCCAGTGACACCATTGACTCTCTGGAAGAAGCTATCAGGTCCGCGTCTGATGCGGATATCATCATCACTTCCGGCGGTATCAGTATGGGAGATAGGGACTTCACCAAAGAGGCTTTCGGCAACCTGGGGATGGAACTGCACTTTGACAAGGTGGATATCAAACCGGGGAAACCGACGGCTTTTGGCACCATCGGCAAAACCGTGATCATCAACCTTCCGGGTAATCCTCTTGCTTCTATGGTCAATTACGAGATCTTTGTACGTGCCGTGATACGGAAAATGTCCGGGATGAAGGCCTGTCATCATGCTACGGTACAGACACGGATCAAAGAGGATTTCACTCTGAGACCGGGCAAACATACCGTACGGCTAGGCTCATTTGACGGAGAGGCCTTCCTGCCATTCTCCAAACAGCTCCCCGGTATGCTTTCACCGCTGGAGCAGGCCAATGCCCTGCTTGTCACCACACCGGATATAGCAAAGCTCGAAAAAGGAAAAACCGTAAAAATACTGCCTATAGATTGGGAATTCACCTCTGAGGTAAAAGAAGATTTCTTTACGCGTTGATCGACCGTTGGTCAAGTGAGGGGTCAAAGAGACCCCTGTATCACTGTAGCACAGAAGGCCTTGCCCTCTATGGCGCTATTTTATAGCAGAGAGGTACTCGGCCACTGCTTCGATATCCTCATCGGACATCGTTGCTACCTGACCCTTCATAAGCATACCCATGCCGGCGACATTCTTTGTGCCCGCCTGATACTCTTTCATCGAAGTCACCAGAGCTGCCTTATCCTGTCCCGCAATGACAGCTGATTTTCCCAGTGCTTTGGTCTTGCCGTCCGACCCGTGGCAGCCTACACATTTACCATAGGCTGCCGGCATTTCAGGTGCTGTCCCTGCCACAACCTCTTCCGCTTTTTCCTCCACTGCTGAGGCTGTTTCTGCTACTTGGGAAGCGACAGCAGCTTTCGCAGCTTCTGCTTTCTCTGCGGCAGCGGCAGCTATCGCTTCAGACTTCTCTTCTGTTTCCTCTGCCACTTCTGATGCTTCGGCTTTCGCTGCTTCCACAGCCTCCGCACTATCCTCTTTTACCGCTTCCGTGACCGATGCGGTCGCTTCTGCACTTGCCTTCTTTGTCTCTTCTCCACATGCAGTAAACAATAGAGTTGCTGCTACGAGAGAAAAAAATGTCGTTCTTTTCATCATGCATCCTTTCATTTTGATATAACATTTTTATTATATCTAAAATGTATCCCGGTGTAAAATCTACACTTTTTTGGGATTTTTGATCATGCTGTGGTCTAAAAGTTTCTCCCAAAGCTTGGGATCGCTCCATTCACTTTGTACCTGAGGGGAGAAGACGATCTCTTCCAATCTTATCGCACCCATCGCTTCACTATGCGCATCATCTTTAAAGCCTTGCGCATATCCCGTTTCCGTCTCATGGACGATGATACTGTGCAGCCTGACCTCCCTCTCCCCGTTTTGCATATCGGTACATGCCAATACACGCTCAACCATCAGATAGATCACACGGGAAAACTGCTCTGCCGAAGGGGATACCGGAAGCTCTACCCATCTGTTGCTGTATTTTTTCATCGACCGTACATACGCTTCATCATCTTTCGACCACAGGGTGATCGCATGGTCAAAAGAGTCGATCAGCTCCTTGATGTACCGTTTGGTAAGCCCGAAATCATACACCATCTGTCCGTTGTCAAGATAGTTTGATTCCAAAAGGACTTCGATCTTATAGGAGTGTCCATGGATATTTTCACTGCAGCGCTGTGTGGTACAGTCACGCACAATGTGTGCATTTTCAAATTTAAAAAGTTTACGTATCAACATAAAGTGTCCTTGATCAGGAGTGTATTTATCTGATTTTAACCAAGCTAGCTAAAACTTAGGTTATACACCCTGTGTGGTATCGAACACACGTATATGCAGCCTGTCACTGTAGGTATAATTATGCTTCATGCAGAACGCAAAGACCGCTTTGTCATTTTTCCATATGGTATCTCTGCTTTCCCCCACAGGCATACAGTAGACCGGGAGGTCCGGCAGGATCTTTCTTATCGCTTCTATCTCACGCTGGGCGGTTGTCTCTACCAGACGGGTGTCAATAGTGAACTTTAAAAATGCCTCTTTGGCATGGCCGGCTATGGCTTGCAGTGCCTTGGGTATGATACGTTTTTCTTCCGGTTCACCCGAATTGGCAAGCTTTAAAGAGAGCGCAAAGATACAAGAGCGATAGGCGGGATATTTTTCAAAATCTATTGCAATGGTTCCGTTGGTCTCAAACGTGACCGCTATGCCCTCGGCTACGAGCCACTCGATCACTGCATAGAACACTTTGTCGCTATGGTACATCAGGGGTTCACCTCCTGTGATCACCACATGCGGATAGTAGCCAAGTACGTCAAACTCTTTTTTGAGTGACGCGATCAGTGTGTCGCTTTTCTCTACTTTTGTCCAGGAAGCGGCATAGGCGCTGTCTACAGCAAAGTACGTGTCACATCCGTAACGTGTTTCCCCATTCACTTCGTACGATGCACCAAACCCGGGACAGGAGAGGTTGCACCCGCCTGTACGGAGAAAATACGAGGGTGTCCCGGCATATTTCCCTTCACCCTGTATGGAAAAGAACTGTTCGCTAAGGTAAAACATCAGCCGCCAGTTTCATAAAAAGCACGGGAAGAGATCTCTTTCTCTTCATTGGGATTCTCTTCGGTCCAGCGGTTCTCTTTCGGCTTGTCCCTGAGTACCTGCGCCAATACACCTGCTGCCCCCTCGATATCACCTTTTTTGACAGATTCAGCAATGCTCATCGCTTCATCGAAATAGAGACAGGGGATAAGATTTCCCTCCGCCGTAAGGCGTATACGGTTACAGCTTTCGCAGAAATCATGTTTATGCGGATCTATCAGTCCGAACACCGTGCCGTCTTCGAGTTCATAGTTGAAGGATGGGCTGGCACCTTCACGGCCCAGGGCATGTATCGTATGCTTCTCTTTTACTTTTGCCAGTATCTCTTTGCCGTGCATCCCTTTGAGTGCCTGATCCGCATGTCTGTTCTCCATATACTCTATGAAACGCACTTTGATGTCCCGTGCTTTGCAGTAGTCCAAGATATCGAGGATCTCTCCGTCATTGATACCTTTCAGCGGTACCATGTTGATCTTCACCTTCAATCCTACCTCTAGCGCCTTGTCTATCCCCTTGAGTACCTGGGGAAGCACATCTTTGCCTGCTATCTTTGCTGCCACGTCTGCCTTCAGTGAATCGAGTGAGATATTCAGTCTTTTCAGACCGGCATCTTTCAGACGTTGCGCTGCTTCAGGAAGCAGGTACGCATTGGTGGTCAGTGCCAGGTCTATATCGGGCTTGTAGTCCGAGATCATTTTGATAAAGGTATCCAGGTCCTCTCTCAGCAGAGGTTCCCCGCCCGTAAGACGGATCTTGGTCACCCCTCCGTCTATCGCCACTTTTACAAACAAAAAGAGTTCTTCGAACGTAAGCAGGTTCTCTTTAGGTACCCATGAGAAAGGTTTTTCAGGCATGCAGTACTGGCATCTGAAGTTACAGCGTTCTGTCACCGAGATACGTAAATAGTTGACTGTACGTCCATGTCCATCTATAAGCATATAAAATCCAATGTATAATTTTTCAATATTTTTTATTAGGGTAGCAGAATGTAGATAAAAAAAGGATAATGTCTATCAAGAAAGTAAAGACAAGGCAATGCCTTGTCTCAAAATAACGTGCTGTTAGTGCAAGTCTCTCCATTGCGATCTCTTCCAGAGGAATGCAAGGAGCGTGAAGATCACAAAGAAACCGATCACCCATGGTCCAAGCGCTTCACGTTTTGATTTGCTTGGATCACCGATCTCGGTCAAGTACTCCTCCACTTTCTCGTAACCCGCTTTTGTCAAGCCGACTCTTGGCATAGAGGTTCCGGGAAGCTGGGTCTGCGGATTCTCAACGAATGTTTCAAGGAAGTGTCCACCTCTCGCTCTGATGATCATCGAAAGGTCAGGCGGCAGTTTACCCATATATGCTTTCAAGTGATCCTGATACTCAAGCACCTTAATCTTGTGTGCCAATGCCTCTTTTTCGCCATCAAAAGAAGGTGTGTCGCCAAGCTGCGTATAGTTGTCATATCGCATTGCGTGACATCTGCCGCAAGCATTGTCAAATGCCGTTTTTGGTGTGATCTCTTGAGGTGCGATGGATTTAAAATAGGCCACCATGTCCGCTACCTCCTGATCGATATCTCCGCCCGCACCGAAGAACTGTGTCATTGGGTGCATATTTCCGCTTGCCTGATCGAACTTGTGTTCTACGTTCAATGCGTGCGCAGGGTTTTTGATCAGTGCAGCAAGGAATTTTTCATCGTAGAGTGCACCGATATTGCTCAGGTCAGGCGGATTGACCCCATAGGAAGCAGCAGCCATGCTTGCATCCATGGGTGCCGACATTCCCTGCGATTCCATTGCGTGACATCCGAGACAAGCGCCCGCACCCATGACCAGACTCTGGCCGTTTGCGGCATCACCGGTTTTAGTGAGCTCTGGCAGGTCACTGTATGCAAAGTGGTCACCCTCTACATGTTTATGCATCTGCGAGTGGGCAAAAGGCTCCACACCCCAATAGATGACCAACGTAAAGAAGACGACTACTGCTAATATTTTCAATTCTTTCATTTATTGCTCCTTTACAGTTTCTTTTCGGCTTTTGTGATAAAGTACAGCGCTGGTCCCATCAACAGGAACACGACAGCCGCTACCATTCCTATAGTATTCCAAATACCCTGTGGAGGCAGTTTGCCCATCACCGTAAGAACGATCATATCGATCACCAATACCCAGAACCAGATATGGAAAAGCCCTCTTTTGTTAGCCGGAGCCACATTTGGACTTCTGTCTATGAACGGGATCATGAAAAGTGCCACTTGTGCGATACCAAATGCGATCAGACCGGGATCTTTAGGGAATGGTCTGAGAATCTCATAACTCCACAGGAAGTACCACTCAGGATATATGTGCGGAGGTGTTTTCAGACCATCTGCAGGGTCAAAGTTCACCGGATCCATCGCAAAATTAAAGTGATAGAAGACCAGGTAGAAGAACAGAATGAAGTAGACACCCATGACAAATACATCTTTGCTCAGGAAGACAGGATTGAAAGGAATCACTTTGGACTCTTTTTTCTTCCCGGCCTTATAAAGATCAGCAGCCTCTTCAAAGTCGATCTCTTCGCCCGTCTGGTTATTGACATGCGGGAGTCTCAATGTTCCGAAGTGCAATACGATCAGCCCGATGATCACCAAAGGAAGAAGCAGGACGTGAAGCATAAAGAATCTTGTCAGGAAGGCATCATCCGGTACATAGTCACCCCTGATCCACTCAACCAGTCCAGGAGCGTTCAAGGCACCGCCCATTATGTCAGGCGAGAATCCTTCAAAGAGGTTCGTGATAACCATACCTGCCCAGTAACTCATTTGTCCCCATGGAAGCATGTAACCTGAGAATGCCTCTGCCGAGAAAGTCACAAACAGCAGCATTCCGGAGATCCAGATCATCTCCCTCCCTTTTTTATAGGAACCGTAGTAGATACCTGTGAACATGTGAATATAAATGATCAAAAATACGATCGATGCAGCGACACCGTGAATATGTCTCCATAGCCATCCGTACCCTACTTCGGTCATGATGGTATAGTTCACTGAGTCGAATGCCATATCTACATCCGGCTTGTAGTACATCAAGAGGAAAATACCTGAGACAAGAAGCAGGCCGAATGTGGCAGCAAGTATCATACCCATAGCCCAAAGGAAGTTGATATCTTTAGGGATCCAGTACTCTGTAGAGAGCACTTTTTTAAGCGTTGTCACCGCTAGACGGTCATCCATCCATTTCTGAGAAAATGGTTTTGCGTTTTCATCAAACTTTGCCATCTGTTCTCCTTATGCCTTTTTCTCAGCAGCGATGATCGCTTCATATTCCGGTCCTGTTTCCCCAAGGACGATCTTGTTTCCGTCAAGCTTGAACGGCGGTATCTCTAGCGGCTTTGGCGGAGGACCGAATATCTCTCTGCCGCTTACATCAAATTCACCTCCGTGACATGCGCACTTGAACTTCTCTTCACCCGCACTGTAGGCAGGGATACACCCAAGGTGTGTACATAGGCCGATGGATATGTGGAATCTGTCTGATCCGACCACCACATCTCTGCTATCCGCCTTCGCATCCTTTGGTTTTTTCAAGATAAAAATGGGTTTACCTCTCCATTTTTCTACATTCAGCACATTTTCCTTCGCAGCACTCAGATCGATAGTGGTAAAACCGGCGGCTTTCACACTTGGAAGCGGATCCCAGCTGCGCTTCATGGCATAAAGTGCACCAAGACCACCTAAGGCAGTAAATCCGCCCAGGGCCATACCCATAAAGTCTCTACGAGATTTTTTTTCATTTTCCATGTCTTTTTTCCCCTTGTAACTATGCAAGATGTCGTATTATACTATAAACAAGATGTCATTAACTCAAGATTAGCTGATGATTAAAAAAATATGGGGGGAAAGGAGATTGTTCATGGGTGTTACCATGCGTAAATTAGGACTGTTATAGTCCTAATTTATAACTATTATAATCTTTAATTCACTATAGATCTTCAGACCTTGGTATTCTCTTCCAATTTGATGGATTCTGGATCCAATAATTTTTCAAGGTCCGCATTGGTGAGTATCTGCTGCATGATGTAGCTTTTTTGAAGATCCAGCGGTTCGAACGTATGGTCTTTCAAAAGTTCGACAAATTCAAAGATCTCTTCAGTGATCGCAAATTCTCCTTCTGTGATCCTGAGCTTCTTAAGATTTTGCAGCAGGGCCTGTGTGTTCTCACTTTCACTCTCTTCTATCTCCTGGTTCCCGAAGGCGATGATATAGACACCCGCTTTCGCTGCTGACTCTACAAAATTGTTGATCCTTCTCAATTCGATCTCGTCTGTGGGAAAGTTTTCCAGGTTCATCAGCACAAGATGGTAGGTCTGTTTCAGTTTTGATTTCTGGTTATGTTCGCTGATGCTTGGCCGGTGACAGCATAACAGCTCCTGATAACGTGAGAAGATGATCTCTTCAAGCGCTTCAAAACGCGTTGACATCATCTCGGGATTGTAGGCGGTCTGAAAAAGATGTATATACTGCAAAGGGGAGAGGTGATAGAACTTCTTTTTACCAAAATCAAAAAGGTCTACTTTCAAACTCTCATGCGGCATCGTAGAGAGGAGCTCCAGACAGAGGCTTTCAAGTAAATTATCAGCCTTTGCTTCCGAAGCCTTATCATACAGTAAACAAAATCCGCCATCACTGCTGGCGGTATATAAAGGCATGCTTTCGCTGCCTTTCTTCAGATCTCCCAGATGAAATCCCCATGGGAATGCATAACGCTTATCTTGATCTTCCATACTCTCACTACTCGCTTTTATTTTTAGCGTATTATAACACTCTTTACATCTTTTCTATGAATCTGACTGCTTCAAAGGCATCCGCTATCGTAAAGTCCGCACACTCAGAAAGCTCCTCTTTCCCCATGTAGCCTGTCAGTACACCGATGCTACCGATCTCGGCAGCTTCCGCGGCCTCCATATCCACACAGGTATCACCGATAAAATAGGTCACTTTCCCAAAACGGTAGTTCAATTGGCTCAGCGCCTTCAATACAGGTTCGGGATGCGGCTTGGGATGCTCCACGTCATCTCTGCCGATCAGTACGTCAAAATACTTCATCAGGTCAAAATGCTCAAGCAGTTCACGTGAATACTGCGTGGTCTTCGTGGTCACGATACCCAGTCTTGCGTAGCC
>NZ_DATCSP010000026.1:0-82756 GCF_036568385.1 Sulfurovum sp.
ATCTTTAGTTGAGGGAAGTGTGACTGTTTGCTTTGTTCGCTATAATGCGTACTAAATTATAAAATGATGTATAAAATATCGGAGTGTTGATCTATGAATGTAAATGTTGTTTGTCCCCATTGTCTTGAAGTAAGCAGAATAGAGAAAAAAGAGTCATACTCGGAAGAGCACTGTACTCAGTGCGGAGAGTCACTTTTAGACTCCAGGCCGATTGATGGAAATGCCAACATCCTGGAAAACTTCATAACTAACTCTGATCTGCCTGTGATCGTAGACTTTTGGGCACCTTGGTGCGGCCCGTGTATTGCCATGGCACCACATTTTGAACTGGCGGCGATGGCGATGCCGCTGCAGGCACAATTTTTGAAGATCAATAACGATGATGAACAGACACTGGGCTCTAAGAACCTTATCGCAACTATCCCGGCAGTGCTTGTCTTTAAAGAGGGAAAAGAGATAGACAGATTTGTTGGAGCACGCAGCAGTTCTCAGATACAGGAGTGGGTCAGGCAATATCTCTGATATACATACTGCCATCTTTGAGCGTTCTAAAAAATCCCTCAATAGCGATGTTATCTATAGAGCTTCCTTCGCATTTCAATCCCTATTTAGTATATACTTGTGTATAATGAAAAAAATAAAAGGATGCCCCATGAAAAAATTTATACTCGCTCTCTTATTGATAGTGCCTCTTTTTGCTACAGAACTTACCCTCACCACAGAAGACGGATATGAACTTCACGGTTGGCTGGACAAACCACAAAGTACTGCTCAAGCTGCGCCTGTCGTACTCTTGGCACATCAGTTTGGTGCAGACCATAACTCATGGGATGCTCTCACTGAAAAGCTGCATGAAAAGGGCATGGCGACGCTCAGTGTAGACCTTCGCGGTCATGGCAAGTCCATCATGCAAAAAGGTGTAGAAAATAAAGTACAAGCAGCTAAAAACACCGGTGAAGTCAGAACGGCATTTGATACAAGTGCACAAAAGGTAGGTTTTACCAGCATACCGCAAGACCTAATAGCATGGCTGGAGCTGCTAGAAGAGGACAAGGGTCTGGATATGTCTAAGCTTTACCTGATAGGTGCATCACTGGGTGGAACATCGTTGGTTCCTGTACTCAATGAGTATGATGCCAAAGCGCTCATTACGCTCTCTGCCGGAAAGTCAAAGAGCAGCGAAAGCGATATGGCACTTTCAAGTTCCCTGAGCAAAACCTACTTCATCGCTACAAAAAATGATCCGCTAGGTGCAAGTACCAATGCCTTAGAGTACGGCAAAAAAGCCATCAACGGTACCACGCTTATACTCTCTGGCGATGGTCATGGCACGGTTCTTTTGCCAAGAGTGGAAGATTATATCTTTTTGTTCATTGAACAGGCGAAGTAGGAAACATAGCCGATCATAACAAATGGTGATGGTATTAAGTAAATTACGAGAAGAACATCATTCATTATGATCGGGATGCGATGCGTATAACTTTTCTGCATCAAGTCTGTAAAAACGTTTAAGTTCTTCATAAACTTCAGGAAAATGCTTTTTGAACGCTTTAGGTGTCTGAAAAAAGCGCTCGCTGCACACTGCAAAAAACTCAGCTTCATTCGTGAGCGCATAGTCACCTAAAAGTCTCAGTCCTTCTGAATGTTTATGCATCTTCTGAAGGTTTCTTGATGTAGTAAAAGCTTTAGAGAAAACTTCAGACCACTTTTGATAGTTTGAAGTTTCCAAAAGAGGTGTACCGTCTGCAAGGCCATCTTCAAAATCCAACTCATGGGCAAACTCATGGATGATGACATTCTCTTTCCCCGGCTTAGCTATGTGCTGCTCTATATCCTGCCATGAGATGACTACAGTACCATTGGCTGATTGGCCTTTGAGGACGGATGTAGAAGTATGGTATATACCGTCACGGGCATGTGAGTCATCTACAATGAAGTGCTCGGGGTAGACTATGATGGTACTGACATGGTCTTGCTCCCCCAGTTCAAATCCAAGCCGCATCAAACAGGCATAAAATGCGATGATGACCTTTATCTGATCATTGATGTTCATTCTGGCACCGACGAACTCTTTTTGATCTATGAAAAGAAGTATCATAAAGTGGAGTTTTTCTTTTTGTTCGGGTGGGAGTGTCCGGTACGGGTGTATGTTTTGCAGTATGGCCACATAGGAGCTTGGAAAAGGTATGGCTTTGATCCTCTTGTACCTCCACATACGACGAAAGTAACCTACACTTTGCCAAAACAAAAAGAGTGCGATAAGCGTAAAAAGAAATTGTATGAGTAGAAGATAATAGCTCGCCATTGCCGAAAAACCTTATAATAGAAGTGTATCGCTACAAGTGTAACACTTTTAGCTTCAGGTATTTATTGGGTCAGGCAATATCTCTGATCAGAAATACGTATTCATCAGGGGAGGATGCCAGTATCTCTGACATCCTTTTGACCTAATCATAATAGGGATCATCGTAATAATAAGGATCATCATAGATGTCGTACCAGTCATCATAGTCATCCTCAAGATAAGGTTCATAATATCTGTTATCAAAAAGTCCTCTTCCTCTTAATCTGTCTTCATAGGTGTAGTATCTGTCATAAGCATAGAAGATACCCTCAAAGAAATAGCCAAATTGATTGAAAAATCCATAGAAATAGCCATATTGATCATAAAAAGGTGCATGTCTGTCTCTATAGATAAAATACCAGTTACTGATGAAATATAGTATTCCTACCTGTCTTATATTAGGACGACGTATATAGTCCCTCTTGTGATATATATGATAATAGTTGGTTCTTAAATGCGGTCTCGCATGTTTAAACTCGGCATGAGTTCTAAACGTTCTTTGGATGCTGTCCCTTTGTTTGATACGTTCGGTTATCCGTCTTTCTCGTTCTTGCGGTGTAAAACTGCGTTTGGTCTGTTCTCTTTGTAACTCTCTTTGATGAACAGGTTGCGATCTTTGTCTTTGCTGTTCCTGGTACTGTTTAGTGCGTTGAGGCTGCTCTTGCATTCTCATGGTTCTTTGTGTTTCGACCCTTTGAGGAGCTCTTTGATCGGTCTGTCTTTGGGGTTGTCTTTGTTGTTCCTGATATTGTCTGGTTCGTTGAGGCTGCTCTTGCATTCTCTTGGTTCTTTGTGTTTCGACCCGTTGAGGAGCTCTTTGATCGGTCTGTCTTCGAGGTTGCCTTTGCTGTTCCTGGTGCTGTCTGGTTTTTTGAGGCTGCTCTTGCCTTCTCATGGTTCTTTGTGTTTCAACCCTTCGAGGATCTTTTTGATTCATTTGTCTTTGGGGTTGTCTTTTTTGTTCTTGAGACTGGGCACGTTGATGTATGTTGTCTCTTTTTTGGCGTATGTTTTCGTCCGTATTTGACATAGGAGCTGCAGAAAGTAAGGTCGCAGAGCCGAGTGCTATAGATAGTAATAAATTTTTCATCTTAGATCCTTTATATTTTGCTGATGCTTTTAAATCTCCAACTCTGTTTGGCTATAAATCATTCTTATACTATATAAAACATTTGTGTATTTATCGTGATTCCAAAATTTAACCCTGCATGGTTAGAGTGCTTGAAAGAGTAAGAAAAGTATAATATGTAAAAAAGGAAAAATATGCTGATACGAAGCGGGAAGATACAGTTTTTGTTCTGGACAGCTTTCTTTGCTGTGATGCTCTATATCTGGATCGTAGCTGTCGGGCTCCAGACCTTCGTGCTGCCCGATGAAAAGCCGATGGAACTGCCGCAGCATGTGGTACTGCTGATGTTCGTGCTGTATGGTCTTCTGGCGGTTGCGTTAGTCGCAGGTACCATCATTTCCACGATGATAAACAACCGGTTCTATATGAAGTTTTTCAGTATCTTTATGATTTCAGGGCTTGCCACGCTGCTGCTTACAAGAAGCATGTTCGGCTAAGTATCGAGCAGGAGTTCAGCTTTTATCTTCACCACTACTTTTTTGACATGTTCCGATCTTTCACCTGTCATCAAGGCTGCCATATGAGCATCATGAGGGTAGAGCATCACAAAGATATCCGGAGAGACATCCACGCGTGTCTGTCCTGGGAGTGTTCGCTTGTACCACTGTACATCCGTTGCAGCATCATAGGGTACCTGGACCGAAAGCGTGTCTGCAAAAGCGCATTCAAACCTTTCGGCGCCTGTCAGAGTGGTCTGGATGTCCACATATTTCCGGTGTGATTCAAACAAAGATGTTTCCGGAGTGCAGGTATCATAGCTCATAACGATGGCAAAGATATCATCACCCTCTATCGTATACTTCTTTTCTTCTGCATCAGGAGACAAGGCAAGCAGAAATTCAAATGCTTTTGTCCATGCAGGTCCGAAGTGGTAATGCTTCCAGTTTTCCAGTCTGTCAATGATCATACTTCAATCCTTGTATCTTTTCATCTTTAGCATTGTACAGTAAATTGTGACGGCAGGGCTTGCCATGTCGGCAAAAAGAAGTATGTTCGATGGTTTGCAGCAGGCTGGAAGCAGGATGTTCTAGTATCCCTGCATCTCGCCTTCAAGGTAGAGTATAGACGCTTTTAACGCCTCGATCACACTCAGGTTGTTTTCTTCCATTTTCTCCAGCGCTAACAGACGCAGCTTTTCAAGATAGAGATCCAGTAATTCTTTTTGATCCATGGGGTTTCCTTGTTAAGATGAACAGCTCAGTTTTCTGTTTTTAAACTCTTTCGGTGTGGCGCCCGCCCATCTTTCGAACTCCGGATGCTCATCGAAGGGGTCTTGGGCGATCTTGAACAGGTCGTCCACGACAGAAAAATCACCCTGTTCCGCGGCATCTATAGCCTCTTGAAGCATATAGTTTTTGAGTACATACTTGGGGTTGGTAGAGAGCATCTGTTCTTTTCTCTCAGTGGCATCTATGTGTTTGATACGCTCATCATACCTGTCCAGCCATGCATGCATGGGTTCATGGTAAAGCCCGGTTGCCAGCAGTGCATTTCGGTCACCCTCATAGTGGCTCAGTGTTCTAAAAAAGAGCGTATAGTCGACCTGCAGACTTTCCAGCATATCCAACATATCGTCTATCAGTTCAGGGTCTCCCTCTACGGTGCCTTCGAAGCCGAGTTTTTTACACATATAGTAGTGAAAATACCTCATATAGATCTTATCATAGATGGCCAGGTTCTTCTCCAGCTTCTCCATCGTCGTCAACGGACTGAGGGCCATCATCAGGGACTTGAGATTCCACTTCGCGATCTCGGGCTGGTTTGAAAAACTGTAGCGTCCGTGTACATCCGTCTGGTTGCATACATGGTCGTGTCTAAAATCATCCAAAAAAGCATACGGTCCGTAGTCTATGGTCAGTCCGGCGATGGACATATTGTCCGTGTTCATGACACCGTGGTTGAAGCCGACAGACATCCACTGTGCCATCAGTCTGGCGGTGATGACCATCGCTTCGTTGAAGAGCAGAGTATAGTGGTCCTCTCTTCCTTTTATATGGGGGAAGTTCTCGTCGATCACATAATCGGCCAGCGCCTTCAGTTCCTCGAACATTCCCTGGTGCGCGTAATACTCGAACGTACCAAAGCGGACCCAGGAAGAACTCACGCGGCAGACGATCGCCCCTTTTTCTATCTCCTGGCGTCTGACCTGATGTTCAGAGCCTATCAGCCCCAGGCAGAGTGTCGTGGGGATGCTCAGACCCTGCATCGCTTCGCTCATAAGATACTCCCTGATACTCGAACGCAGTACGGCACGTCCGTCGCCATGACGGGAGTACACGGTCATCCCCGCACCTTTTAACTGCAGATGATACTTGCCCAGCGTACCGATATTGATGGCTCTTCCATCTCCGAGCCTGGGAACAAACTGCCCGAACTGATGTCCGGCATAGCACATGGCAAAGGGTTCAGAACCCCGGGCAAGGTACTCACCGTTCAGGAACTTTACGAAGGTGTCGCTCTGAAGTTCCTCCTCATCGATATCGAGTATCTTTGCCACATCCGGATTGGCATGTATCAGGTAGGGGTCTGCAAGAGGGGTCGGTACCACCTTGTCATAAAACTCGGCGGGGAGCTGCAGGTAGGGATTGGTCAATGTTAATTCATTCAGTTTCATAAGCCCATATTAGCTAGAGAAGCTTTGATGTCACTTATAAAGTATGAATTTGTGTCAATAAAGGAGGAGAGAGCCCTGTAAGGACTCAATGGTCGCAAGAGGAATTTGTGGTGGCAGGCTCCCAGGGTTTCCACTCCGGCTTTTCAAAGACACGGGGGTAGC
Organism: Sulfurovum sp.; assembly: GCF_036568385.1. Classification (GTDB taxonomy): domain Bacteria; phylum Campylobacterota; class Campylobacteria; order Campylobacterales; family Sulfurovaceae; genus Sulfurovum. The sequence goes on from NZ_DATCSP010000026.1 coordinate 6,250, forward strand.
CTTCGAGTATCTCCATAGGCTGGAAGTTCTCTTTATACTCAAACGCCTTGCACCCTTCGACCCAGTACCCAAGATAGACCCAGTCAAGACCCAGCATTTCAGCAAGCTTGATCTCATAGAGCAGCGAGTAGGTACCCAGTGAGTTCCGTGGGTAGTTCGGGTCATAGTAACAGTAGACAGAACTGATCCCGTCATCCAGGATATCGATCAGGTCCACCGCTACCAGCTTGTCATCGATATAGTAGAGCAATTCCTTCCCGAAGTCATGCGCCCCGTCCACAAAGTTCTCATAATACTCCTGCATCGTGATGTCCTGGTGGTTCCAGCCATCCCGCTTGGCTTTATAGGCATGGTATTTGTTGTAGAGGTCAAGATACTCCTGAGAGATGCTCGGTTCCTGTATCACGATCTTTGTCTCTTCGTTTCTGTTGATGGCTTTTCGCTGAGATTTGGAGTACTTGAAGTTCGCCACATCGATACGCATGCTTTTACACTCGGTACAGCCGAAACAGACAGGGTAGACAAAGTTTTTCCCGTAGCGTCTCCAGCCTCTTTGGATCACCGCAGTGGCAAACGTTTTGGAGACCATTTCGACCTTTTTGTAGTTCATCCTTGTCTGTCTGCCAGGAATGTAGGAACAGGGGTGTTCATTCTTGGAGTAGTCTATTGATTTTGGTATGAGTAGGTCTAGGTTATTTCTGTTATGCATAATCGCAATTATAGCAAAATTTTCTGATGATATCTCTCTTGGTACAGACGGAAGGAGCGTATGTGGTCTGTAGCGGATATTTTATCAAGCACCGGAGGTTTTGTGTCTGCCAGAAAGGGGAAACAGAACGCTTTCTATTTCCCCAGGTCCGATATATGCTAGTGTCCGCCCATCACTTTCTCGATCTCTTCAGGCTTGTCGTAGACGCCAAAGCGGTCGATGATGGTCTTGCTCGCTTCGTTCTTTCCGACCACTTCCACCTCTTTGCCCATCTTGCGCAGTTTGATGACCGATTTGTCCAGGGCGTAAACCGCCGTGATGTCCCAGAAGTGGGCGCGTGTCACATCGATGACCACCTTCCTGATATCATCTTTGTAGTCAAAGGCATCGGCGAAGCGGTCGGCAGAGTTGAAGAAGACCTGCCCGACGAACTTGTAGGTGCAGGTGTCACCGTTGCCGTCGCAGATCTTGTCCCAGTACATGAAGTGGCTGATCTTGTTGGCGAAGAAAAGCGATGCCAGCAGTACCCCTGCCAAGACACCCAGTGCCAGGTTGTGGGTGAACACAACGACGATGGTGGTGGTCAGCATGACCAGGTTCGTCGAAAGCGGCAGGGTCTTGAGTCCCTTGACCGAAGCCCAGTCAAAAGTGGAGATAGAGACCATGATCATCACCGCCACCAGTGCCGCCATAGGGATCAGCGCGATAAGGTCGTTCAGGAAAACGACCATGATAAGCAGAAGCAGTCCTGCTGTAAAGGTCGAAAGCCGACCGCGTCCGCCTGACTTGACGTTGATGACCGACTGTCCGATCATCGCACAGCCTGCCATTCCTCCGATACATCCCGAAGCGATGTTGGCGATCCCCTGACCTTTTGCTTCGCGGTTCTTGTCGCTGTCCGTGTCGGTCATATCGTCGACGATGGTCGCTGTCATGAAGGACTCCAAAAGCCCCACTGCAGCCAGTGCCGCAGAGTAAGGGAAGATGATGGCCAGTGTCTCGAAGTTCAATGGTACATCAGGCCAGAGGAAGATAGGAAGCGTGTCCGGCATCTCTCCCATATCACCGACCGTACGTACGTCAATGCCCATGAAGACGGTGACAATAGTAAGAAGAAGGATGGTGACCAGCGGCGAAGGCAGCAGCGTCCCGATCTTGGGAACATAGGGGAAGAGATAGATGATCGCAAGTCCCGCTGCGGTAAGCGCATAGACATGCCAGGTGACATTGGTCAGTTCAGGCAGCTGCGCCATGAAGATCAGGATCGCCAAAGCATTCACAAAACCGACGACGACCGTGCGCGATACGAAGCTCATCAGTGCACCGAGCTTCAGGTAGCCTGCAAGGATCTGAAGTACGCCTGTCAGTAACGTGGCAGCCAGCAGGTACTCCAGCCCGTGCTCTCTGACGAGGGTTACCATGAGCAGTGCCATGGAACCCGTTGCAGCGGAGATCATTCCAGCGCGTCCGCCAACGAAGGCGATGACGACGGCGATACAGAACGAGGCATAAAGCCCGACCTTGGGATCGACCCCGGCGATGATCGAGAAGGCGATCGCTTCGGGGATGAGTGCGAGGGCCACGACGATACCGGCGAGAAGGTCACCGCGTATGTTGCCGAGCCATTCCTCTTTTTTAGAAAGTAGCAGCATAGTATTCCTTTTTGTAAGTAAGTTTTTGTACGTAAGTAAGTTCTGTTCTGCCCGGTCATCTCTCCAGGCGCAAGGTGTCAGTAAAATAAAAATCAGGGGAAGAGTTTCAATGTCTTCTTAAGAAGCATCACATAGCAGGTTCCTTTAGGGGTCAGTACAGCATTGAACGTATCTGTAAAATTAAAAAGAATTTTATCATAAGCAACTGATATAGAGCTAAGTGAACTCTAGGTGAAAAAGCACATCACGGCAGATACTGTATTGAAAGATGATACGGATATGGCAGGGTTTGATACCATATTCTGGTATAATCTTTCAAACAAAACAAGGTCTCATGCTATGTCTAAAAAAACAACCGATCACCCGACACTCTTGGAACATTTCCGCTCTTTCTGTTTTCAGAACCGTGCCACGGATCTTGAACAGGCGGTGGAATACTTTTCCGTTTTCGGTGGTACAGGATGGCATATTGACCTTTCCAGACCTCTCGAAGCGCTGATAGAAGAGAAAGTGCTTAAAAATTACAGGTATATCCATGGAGATATCGCGCACATCACGAAGAGCAAACCCCTCTATCATGCACTGCTTTCTGCCATCGCCTCTGGCGACAGGCGGGAGCATTCGGCCTTTAAAAAAGCGAATGTCAAAAGGGAAGAGGGGGAAGAGGCCATAGACTGGCTTGTGAAAAGCGGTCTGCTGATGTTTGACAGGTCTGTAGAGAAACCGCTGAAAGAGGAAGAGGGCAATTCGGATAAACTGCTTTTTGTCCAGCCTTTCATGCGTTTCTGGTTCGCTGCTGTTTCGCCTTACTACAAGGGGATAAAAGAGGGGGACTACTCAGAGATGAAGGCACACTGGGCCAAGACAAAAACCGGATTTTCTGAACTGATCTATGACCAGCTTGTTCTGGAAATGCTCACGAAAGGCTTCAAAGAGGCGTTCGAAGGCGATCCCATCATCGGCATTGGCGGCTATTGGGACAAGAATGTCGAGATCGATATTCTGATCAAAAGACGATCCGGCGAAATGATAGCCGGCTCGACCAAATACGCCAAGTCAAAAGCGAACAAAAGCGAACTGACCAAACTCAAGGAGAAATGCGCCCAGGCACAGCTGGATGTGGACACCTTTGTCCTCTTTTCCAAAAACAAATTCACCTCTGAACTGAAAAAAGAAAAAGGGGAAAAGCTCCAGCTTTTCTCTCTGCGGAACCTGGCCGGCCTGATGGATGACCTGAGCGAAAATGACCTGCTGACATATACCAATAAGAAGTACTAGATCTCCCCTCTGATATTCAGAAAGTTCTTGGTGCTGATGTCGTCCCAGGGTTTGTTCAGCCTGACGAAGTCCTGATAGCTTTTCAGCACACGCGCGAAATCGCTGCTTTTGGCACTCTCCGCCTCGAGCACTTCCCGGAGTGCGACTTTGGCCGCATCCATCATATCTTTAGGGAAGGTCCTGATCTGCACATGTTCAGGAAGCTCCTGCAGCGCTTTGGCATTTTCATAGCGGAACTCCTGCAGGATGTTGCTTGTCATCTCTTCGCTGGCCGCTGTGATGATCGCCTGATGCTCGCTGCTCAGCTTCTCCCAGCGCGCTTTGTTGAAGGTGATCTCAAGGATAGAGCCCGGCTCATGCCAGCCTGTATAGTAGTAGGGCGCTGCTTTATCGAAGCCCATCAGCCTGTCCAGTGCAGGTCCTACCCATTCGGTCGCATCGATGGTGCCGCGCTCAAGGGCGGTGTAGATCTCGCCCGCAGGCAGCAGTACAGGATTGACACCGAGCTTCTCCATCACCTCTCCCGCGAGGCCGGGAATACGCATCTTCAGCCCCTTGAGATCGGCCAGGGAGTGGATCTCTTTTTTGAACCAGCCGCCCATCTGGGGTCCTGTGGTCCCGCCTACCAGAGGATAGAGGTTGAACTTGGCGTACATTTCACGCCAAAGCTCGTATCCACCGCCGAATTTCATCCAGGTGATCATCTCTTCGCTGGTCAGTCCTAGCGGCATGCCTCCGAAGATGGAGAATGCAGCATTTTTGCCTTTCCAGTAGTAGACACCGGAGTGAAAGGCATCTATCTGTGCCGCAGAGGTGGAGTCAAAGACCTGAAGTGCAGGGACAAGGATGTTTTTGGGGTAGACCTTGATCTCAAGCGTGCCTCCGCTCAGCTCAAGACAGCGCTTGGCAAAAGCATCGATGCCTGTGCCCATGATCGGAAAGTGTGCGGGCCAGGAGGTAGCCAGTTTGAGTGTCACTTTCTGCCCTCTGTTGACATGGGAAGCAACCCCTTCTGTCTTTTCCTCTTCCCTGTGACATCCGCCCAGTGCCAAAGCGGTAGCACCGATGGCCGTACCTGCTATAAAATCTCTTCTTTTCATCTCTTCATTGTCCTTGGATTAATAGCTTTAATAGTAACATAACGTACGTTTTAAAGGGGTGAAATGAAGTGCCATATTTGTCATAACAGTTGCGACTCGTTCATAGATGAGAAAAAAAAGATCAGATACTATCACTGCGACCATTGCGAATATATCTTTAAATCACCGGAATACTACCAGGAGCTCTCTGCACAAAAGGAGCGCTATAACCTTCATGAGAATGACGAGAACGATGCGGGGTATCAGGCCTATTTTCAGCGCTTCCTGGATTTTATCCTGCCTTTGACGGGTGACCCGAAAACCGCTTTGGATTTCGGCTGCGGGGCGACGTCTCTGCTCTGCAGGATGCTGGAGAAAGAGGGGATGGCATGTGACTATTTCGATCCGATCTACCATCCAGAGACCCTCATTGATACTAAAAAATATGACATTATCGTCTCCACGGAAGTGTTTGAGCATCTGCACCAGCCGAGAGAGGTCTTTGAAAGTTTACTGGAACGTCTGGAAGAGGGGGGCTACCTGGCCCTGCAAACGCAGTTCCATCCCAATGACAGAGAAGCCTTCCAGAAATGGTACTACCATCAGGACCCTACGCATATCGTATTTTTTACCGTCCGGACCTTTGAAGTGCTTTGCAGGATCTATGGCTGTGAGCTCATAGGGGATAACGGAACCAATATGGTTGTCATAAGGAAGCAGCAGCACTCAGCATAGACCAAGTGCTAGAAAAGCGAATACTCTTCCTGGATCGTGTTCAGGATACTTTTGTCCGCTTTGTAGATAAAGGCATAGTTGTAGTGCATATTTTTGAGCAGATCACGCACTTCATCTTCTGTTTTGAACCAGTGGGGATGGTCGATACCCGGTATTTTGGTCTTGGGCGGCGTCAGCACGATACTTTTGACCCACATATTGCTTCTCATGACATATTCCCGCGCTTTGGCGATATCGCTGATGTTGTCTGTGAAGATGGCCACTTTGTCGCTTTTGCTCGCCTTGGTGCTTTTAAGCTTGCCGTCTATGAAAACAGGGGTAAAGTGCTTGGTATATTTCAGGCGCTCTACAGAGTACGGAAGCTCATGCGTTTCACAAAAATCTATCACACGCAGCAGATACTCCAGGTGAAAAGGGATCAGTTCCTTTTCCTGATAGACAAAGCCGCCTACCTTGAAGGTACTTCGAAAGAGGGTATCGGATATCAGATAGCCGTCCACTTCCTTACTGAGTTTTTGCACATCGGGTTTGATCAGCTGCATCAGTTCCTTATCGGTACCTACAAAGAGAGAACTGTCGGAGTTGAGTATCATCTCAAATGTCTTGCGCCAATCCTTGGAGATGAAAGCAATGTTGTTCTTGTGCAAAAGTATCATTTTCAAAAAGGTGAGTTCATGCTCTGAAAGCAGGAAGAACTGCGCCTCTTTTTTAAGGGTGACATAGCGGATGAGTTTAAAGGCCGCCAGCTGAATGTCAGAGACCTTTATCCAGGCTATTTCATCATCTTTTCTTACGATGTTCTCATCGTCATAGACGATGGCATAGGCACCGTTGGCGATGGCCTGGTCTATCTCCTCCTGGTTTGAAGAGAAGAAAAGGTCCCCGTGTTCTACTTTCGAAAAGAAAACCGTAGCGGCCTCTATGGCCTGTATTTTAGGCGTGTTGACCAGTGTTCCCTCTGTCAGGTTCAGAATATCTTCTATTTTCATCTTCAACCTATTGGTGTTCCAGCCGTTTTAGGCTTTTCAGGACGTATCATACAGAGACCGTTTTCATCTTTGGCTGCAAGAAGCATGCCTTCACTTTTGAGACCCATCAGTTTGGCAGGTTTGAGATTTGCTACGACACAGACCTGCGTATTCAGCATCGCTTCCGCAGAGTACCACTCTTTGATCCCCGCAACGATCTGTCTGGGCTGCTCTTCCCCTATATCGACCTGGAGTAGAAGAAGCTTTTTGCTCTTTGGCACCTCTTCGGCCTTTACGACGGTACCTACCTTCAGTGAGGTTTGGAAGAACTGGTCTATGCCTATGAGCGCCACACCTTCTTCTTTCGCAGCTTCCTTGGCTTCGGGTTTCTTTTCCTGCTTCTCTTTCGGTGTTTCATCTATAGGCTCTGCCTGTTCAAGCAGCGGCGCTTCGATACGAGGGAAAAGAGGGTCGATCTTCTCCAGCACGAACGGTGCCAGAAGCTCTGACGATTTTATCATGCGGTTCCAGGAATCATTGTCTATGGTGAAGTGTAAGGCTTCCGAGATCTTTTTACCTACCGCAGGCATTACAGGAGAGAGCATGATGGATACTTTTGCCAGTATCGCGGCGATAAGGCCGTTCAGTGCCATCGCTTCTTCCTCCTTCCCTTCTTTCATCAGTGTCCAAGGCTGGTACTTGTCGATGGCCTTGTTGGCTACCGTGAGCGGTTTCCATAGCTCTTCAAGGTATCTATGGATCTGCATGTCAAAAAGCAGCGGTTCCAGAGTATTCAGAACCGCATGTACTTCATCCAGTTCGGCCTGATAGTATTTTGCTACATGGGAGGAGTCCACGTTCCCCTCAAAGTATTTTCCGCTCATTCCTATCAGACGGTTCAGCAGGTTCCCCAGGTCGTTCCCCAGATCAGAGTTGATACGGTCAATCAGGGCTTTCTGGCTGAAGTCACCGTCACCGCCGAAGGGTACTTCTCTCAGCATGAAGTAACGGAAGTTATCGAGTCCATAGGCATCTGCGACCTCTCTGGGATTCACTACGTTGCCTTTTGACTTGCTCATCTTTTCACCGTCGCGTGTCCACCAGCCGTGTGCGGCGATATGCGTAGGCAGTGGAAGATCAAGACTCATCAGGAATGCCGGCCAATAGATGGCATGAAAACGCAAGATGTCTTTTCCTATGAGCTGTACGCGCGCAGGCCAGTAGTCCATTTTTGCCTCGTCCGTACCGTAGCCGAGCCCTGTCACATAGTTCATCAGGGCGTCCAGCCAGACATACATCACATGTTTGGGGTCATCGATCTCAGCCGGTAGTTTTACACCCCAGTCAAAACTCGTTCGTGTAATGGAAAGGTCCTGCAGTCCGCCCTCCACGAAACGGATCACTTCGTTCCTTTTGCTTTTAGGAAGGATGAAGTTCGGATGATCCTCATAGTACTGAAGCAGTTTGTCCTGATAGTTGGAGAGTCTGAAGAAATAGCTCTCTTCTTCCACAATGGTGGTACTTTTACCGCACTCCGGACAAAACTCATCATCGACCAGTTGTATGGAAGGGAAAAAGGTTTCACAGGAGATACAGTAGTGTCCCTTGTAGGTATCTTTGTAAATGTCCCCATTCTCATACATGACGGAAAAGGCTTTCTGCACCCCTTTCATATGGTCTGCATCGGTCGTTCGGATGAATTTATCATAAGAGATATCGAAATCATCCCACAGGTCTTTAAAGGTGGCAGAGATCTCATCGGCATAGTCCTGTGTCGTTTTCCCTCTGGTCTTTGCAGCTTCTTCGATCTTCTGGCCATGTTCATCCGTACCGGTAAGAAAGAAAGTATCCAGCCCAGACATACGTGAATAGCGGGCAAGTGTGTCTGCAATGATGGTCGTATAGGCATGGCCGATATGGGCGATGTCATTTACATAGTAGATCGGGGTGGTAATATAAGATTTTTTGTGACAAGACATAGTTCGCAGTTCCTTAAACAAATGAGTTTGTAGAGTAATTTTAGCAGACATTCTAACTAAAAAGTGCTGTGTTACGGGTAATATTATAAAATAATATTTCTGATGTTATAATGTGGGTCGAGAAGGATGGGGAGATTCTAAAAGGATACGTATGGATAAGCATCCAACCGGTAAAGTGGAACTAGAACGTTTTGCTAAGAAAGAGACGTATACGGCTGAAGAAAAAAAATTCATCATGGATAGACTGAACGAGCAAAGACTCATTCATCAAAGGGCGGCGGAAGAGGCTGCTGGCAAAAAAAGGTTCTATACGGAAGAAGAGAAGAAGAAGATCCTCCAAAAACTGAATGAAAGAAGACTCAGTACCCAAAAGCGTGAGGAGATCCAACAGCGCCGCACCTATAAAAAAAAGATCTACACATTTGGCGGCAAAAAGTGCTATAAATTTACCAAAATGGAACGGGATTACTTCATCGAGATCAGTGATCTGAAGAAGCTCTCCAGCAGGCCGGCGATGATCAGACTTTACTACAATTCGATCGATGAATTGAAAAGGAAGGATGTCCTGATGAAAACAGAGATATATTCAGACAAATTCTTCATCTCCCATGATCCGATCCGTGTATACTACAAACAGTATGCGCTTGAAGATGAGAAGTAGCAAGTACATATGTATCATGTGTATATAGTCAGGTGTGCAGACGATACGCTGTACACGGGTATCGCCAAAGACCTGCAGCGCAGGCTGGATGAACATAATAGCCTGGACAAAGGGGCAAAATATACGCGTACAAGACGGCCGGTCACGCTGGTTTACAGTGAAGAACATCCTGACAGAAGTGCAGCTTCCAAACGGGAATATGCCATTAAAAAAAAGATGAGCAAGGCACAGAAGATCAGACTGATTGCATCGAAGCAGGAGGCTGTCACAGCAGAGAGCTGTTAGGTCATGCTGCCGAGATCTACTCTGCGGTGTTGATCTCTATGGCTTTTCGGACACAGGATTCCAGTGAGGTGGTATCGGCTATGGCCGGTGTGATATAGGAGGGGAAATACGCTGCGGTGGTATGCCCGATGGAAACGGCTTTAAAACTTTCATCCCAGGAGATGTGGTCAAAAAAGCACTTGATGGTCGACGGGGAAGTAAATATGATGGTTGCGTTTTTAGGCAGACTGACCTCCGTGTCATGTTCTTTGCATCTTGTTTCATAGACGATCAGCTCCTGACAATCGACAGCATGGCTTTTTAAGATATTTACCAGGTCGGATACGACCTCCCGGCCCCTGACATAGAGCACTTTTTGTCCTTTCAGTTTCTGGGACAGTTCCAGTGCAAACCCGTTTCCGTGTTTTTCCTTTCCGACAAAGGTCAGGTTCCCGTTCAGGGTTTTGACCACTTCAGCCGTTTTCGGGGCAATGACATAGGCAGGTTTCTCTTTCCAGGCGGAACCCATCGCATCCAGGGAATAGACCGCATTCTTGGAGGTAAAGATCAAGGCATCATACTCGGAAAGATCGACATCCTGCCGGATGGGGTGTATATCGAAGACAGGAAGGCTCTGTGCCCCCGCTACTTTTTTATCACTTAAAATGTAGATATCCATACTAGGCTGCTTTGTACGCGGACCTGAGATCCGGGAAAGTATTTGATGCACAGGGGTTAAAACTCAAATCCGCCACCTGTCCCTTTGCTCATGCTGTCATAGACGGCCTGTACGTAGGCATCGCGTACTGTACAGTCAAGGAGCTTTTCGCAACCCATGCAGCTTATGAGCTGCTGTTCGGCCTGGCAGGCCTCCAGTTCAGCTTTTTTTTGTACCAGTGTGATCTGCCACTCATCGAGCTGTTGTTCAGACATTATATTTTCATCCTGTAGAGTGCTTTCAGTGCAACCATTTCGTAGGTCGTACCAAAAAAACAGGGCGTCGTATCATGCGGATGTGCAGGGACAAGGTCCAGGAGCCTTATCCCCTGCTCATTGATCGCATGCCCGCCGGCCTGTTCGAATATAAAAGCAAAAGGGAGCACTTCAAAGAGCTGTCGCAGTTTTCCCTTTGGTCTGTCTGTGGTACCGGGATAAGAGAAGATCCCGCCGCCTTTGAGAAGTATCTGGTGGAGGTCAGGTACCATGCCGCCTGAGTAGCGAAGGCGGTATCCATCTTTAAAAAGGGCATCCACATATCGTTTGTGGTATTCGGCCCAGTGCTGCTGGGTGCCTCCGGGCGCATTGATATTTCCCTTATCTTTCAGCGTGATCTCGGAGATGAAGTTGAACAGGCCATCCTGTGCTCTGTAGTGTTTGGGCCTGCCCTCTTTGGTGGCCAGTACAAGTTCGATGCGGGGTCCGTAGACGACATAGGCGGATGCCACAAGGTTCTCGCCTGTAAGCTCACCTTCGTAGATACCGAAGATGGAGCCGACAGAAAGGTTGACATCTGCAAGGCTTGACCCATCCAGCGGATCGTAGCAGACCGTGTACTTTCCGTCCGCATGCAGCTCCAGCACGCCATCTTTCTCTTCGCTCACCAGTGCCTTCACAATGGATACATCTTTAAATGCCTGCTCTACGATATAGTCACTTTTTACATCAAGCTTGAGCTGTTCTTCCCCTGAGGTGTTCGAACTGTCGCTGTACCCAAGGTCCTCGGTTTTGATCTCGTGGTCTATTTTGATCGCGATATCTTTGATGGTGTCAAATATAGTTAGCATTCAGTCTATCCTTTTTATATGTTTTTTGCATGTGCATCGATCCACCCGATGATCTGCATCGTATCATTGAGGTCGAGTATATCTATATGGTCAGGGACGGCATACTCTGAAAGATCTATCGTATCATCAATGGCGATGGCTTCGCTGCACTCAAAATAGCTTTCATCCATGGTGTTCCTGAACACGGCTATACGGGGCAGGGGGAGTGTTTTCAGGCCTTCTACGAGCAGGATCTCAAAGTCAGCGATCATCTCCACGATCTCATCCAGGGTTTTTTCTCTTTGCGAGAAATAGGTGGTACGGGTAGGAGAGGTTACGACCACTTCGGCACCGGTTTGCGAGAATTTGTAACTGTCTTTGCCTTCAGTGTCAAACTCTGCTTTGTCCTTGGGGTCATTTTTGATGATGGCAACTTTGCGTTCCTGTATCAATACCCTGGCGATCTTTTCAACCAGTGTGGTTTTACCACTGTTGGAAGGGCCTGTAAATGCTATTGCAACTCTTTTGCTCACGAAAAACCTTTTAGGGTGATTATACATAAATCTTTATTGAAACTATGTTAAAATCTCTAAAATTTTAAGGGGAGTCAATGGTGAGATCGATCACAGCACTTATAGCCATTGTACTCCTTCTGGGCTGTACATCAAAAGAAGAGAGTGCTCTGCTGCACGCATATGATGAGAAGACCGGGTACCATAAAAAGCTGCAAAAAACAGAAAAGCTGCAACTGTATCAGGACGGCATGACAAAAGGCCTGCTGACTGCGACCTATCTCTATACACAAAACTTTGACAAGAACGACAGACGCGACGAAGTGTTCATCGTAGGGATGCACGCAAGTGAAGAAGCTCCCATCGGACTCACGGAAATAGGGAGCGCTTTGGCCTTGAACGGCCAGGCAGCAAAAGAGATACTTCCCCTTGCTGAGGAGGATGAAAGGTTGAAAGAGGTCTCTCTTGTCACCGAATGGGGCCGCTACTATCTGGTGACCTTCCCCCATGTAGAGAGTCAAAGCGTTACACTTGTTTTCAAACACAAGGCCTATGGAGAAGGGATGCTTCACTTTGCCAAAGTGGCCAAATATGTGCTGAAAAAAGAAATATTCTGATCTCAGGATTTCCGACCGCTACTTCCTGAACCTGTCTGTGAGGGAAGGCGTAGCAAGTGTCTTTAGAAGAGGGAAGAGGCGTGTGGTGACACCCAGTTTGTTCAAGTAGATCACATAGTTGGCAAGCACTTTTTTCCCATACTCTCTGGCTTCCTCATTTTCCATTGTTTCCATGCTCATATAGGGTTCGTAGGGACCTTTTCTGAAATGGCGGCTGTTCTGTATATGCCTTCGTGTAAATCCGATACCTCCGTTGTACGCGTAGGCTATGAAAAGCGGATGATAGAGGTATTTGGTCAGATAATCAAGATGATGGTCCGCATACTCTATGGCCTTATAGGGATCGAACATGTCATCCAGGTCTATCTTTTCCCCCTTTTCTTTGGCTACGTGCTCGACAAGGAACGGCATGAACTGCATCATTCCCAGGGCAAAAGAACGTGACACCGAAGCCGGTACAAAGCGGCTCTCCTGTCTGGCGATCGCATAGATGAGCGCCTGTCGTTCCGGGGTCATGTGCTTCATCGCATCACGGTAGGGCATAGGAAAGTAGGATTCTGTATAGTTGCATGCCTTGGCCTTGATGTAGGTATAGATACCGATACACTCCTGTGATTTATGCTCATCTGCCAGGTCATCCAGGTCGGCACCGGCGGAGAACATCTTCTGTTTTACCTTGGCCCAGTGGATGGGGTCTTGGACATCAAACCCCCATGTACGGCTTTTCCAAAGCGACTGGGTAATGGTTTTCGGGTATTTCCCGTTGATGGTGTCCGCCGCCATCAGCGTATAGATATTGACATTGCAGCTTTCACGCAAAAGATCGAGATATTCAGCATTTTTGGTGCTCAGATAGAGCCAGAAGAGTGTTTTGTCTATGTCATAGGGTTTAGCATATTCTTTGCGTGCCCTTTCAAAATACTCTGCTGCCTGCGCAGGTTTTCTCTGCTGCATCAATGCAAGGCCCTGATTAAAATGCTTGTGCGCCTGGCTTGTTCTTTTCCAGGCGTCCACGGCATCTTTCGTGGACCCCTCTCCCAGATAGTAGGGTTTGATCTTGGGAGCTTCTTCTCCGGTCCTGTTCCGGTAGGCCGTACGGAGTTTTCCGTTGAGCCTCGTGGCTTCCTGGATAATGCTTTTTGCCTCTGGGGCCGTAGTAGTGATCTGTTTAAGAAAACGCCATATATAGTAATCCTTCTCTATGCTTCTCGGCATTTCGTGGACCTGTGAATAGGTGAACTTTTTGGCATAAAGCGGCGAGGAGCCCATAAAAAATGCCAGCAGTGCCAAAACGAGAAAGGACTTTACGTTCATTTCTATCCCAAAAGAGCACGCATCATAAAATTATCGATCAGCTGTAACCCCAGGATCACTACCAAAGGGGAAAGGTCGATACCTGAAAGGACCACGAACGGCATTTTCCGTCTGATGAAACCCATCACAGGTTCCGTTAAACGATTCAGTACCTGTACGATCGGGTTATAAGGGTCAGGACGTACAAAACTCAATAGTGCAGCGATGATCACGATCCAGATATAAAGGTTTATCACTGTGTGCAGGGTTTGAACGATGGCGTAGATAAGGGCATTCATGAGGCGATCTCCAATAGGTAAGGTTTAATAAGCGGATAGATCTCGGAAAGTTCCGGTCCGTGTTCCGCACCAGTGAGGATGAGTCTTAGCGGTTTAAAGAAGCTCTCTCCTTTCAGTCCGGTCATATGCACGAGGTGTGCCGTAAAGTCATCATAGTCATCCATCATCGGGGCATTCTGTATGATCTCTTCCATGGTCTGCATCTGGGCACCCCATTTGCCTTCAAAATCCTTAGGTGCAAAGATAGGCTCGATCTTCGATGCAAGTTCATTGATCGTACTTGCCTCTCCAAGGTAGAGCTTGGCCAGTTTCCCGATATCCTCATCTGCAAAACCAAAGAGGGTAGAGAGACGTTTGTCATCCATACGCTTGAGGTGTTCTCTGTTGAGAGAACGGAGTGTATCGATGTCAAACGTTACTTGGGATCTGGAAAGTCTGCTGAGATCGAACCACTCGAGTGCCTCGGGCATGGTGAAGACCTCTGCGGGAGTGTCGTTCCCAAGCAGGATCAGGTAGTTGGCGATCGCATCGGGTATGAATCCCTGTGCAAAGAGCCATTTGACCGTGCTGGTCTCCTCACACATATTCATCTTCCCTCCCTCTGCGTTGAGAATGGCCGGGAGGTGTGCATAGGTTATCTCCTGCTGATATCCGAGCAGTGTCTGGATGTGCTTTTGTCTGGGCGTGTTCGAGAGGTACTCTTCGCTTCGGATGATGAGATCGACCCCTGCGAGCATATCATCACAGGCACAGGCAAAGTTGTAGGTTGGTGTGCCGTCCGTTTTTAAAATGACAAAACTGTCCACCTCATTGGGTGCGGTTTCGATATCACCCTGGATCAGGTCATGGAAAACCACCGGTGCATCCGGAGCCTTGATACGCACGACAAAAGGGGTCTTCTCTTCTTTGAGTTTCTTCAGTTCTTCAGCACCTACCAGGGAACACCGTCCGCTGTAGTGAGGATCTGCCTTGTTCTGTTCTGACGCTTCCCTGTCCGCAGCAAGCTGATCAGGGGTACAGGTACAGACAAATGCCTTTTTCTCTTCGAGCAGCCTTATCGCCAATGTCTGGTGTATATGGAGGTTCTCACTCTGGTGAGAAACGCTGTCATGAGGCAGTGCGAACTTTTCAAGGATCTCCATGATCTCTGTATCTTTGCCGGTGATATTCCGTTCTTTGTCCGTATCTTCTATACGCACTATGAAGTTGACATCTTTCTGTTTGGCCACCATGTAGTTGAATAGTGCTACGCGTAGCTGTTCTATATGCATATCACCGGTAGGTGAGGGGGCAAATCTAAGCATGTATCTTACTCCAAAGGTCGTGGGTTTATATGAGTGCTATTATAGTGGGTTAAATTTATAAATATGTTAAAGCGCAAGGGGTTTTACCATACTTTTTTTTCTCTCCATTCTTGACCTGATATTTCGATGCCGGATAAAACGGATGGGCTAAGATGTGATAAGCTCTAATTGGATAAAATACCACTTTAAAATCAAAAGGTTTAATAATGAGCGATAGCAAAGATTTTTTACGTACGATAGTTGAAGAGGACTTGGCATCAGGCAAGTATAAAGAGGTGCATACAAGGTTTCCTCCGGAGCCTAATGGTTTCCCGCACATCGGACACGCCAAATCTATCGCTATCAATTTCGGTATCGCACGTGATTACCACGGCCGCTGCAACCTCAGAATGGATGATACGAACCCCACTACAGAAGACACGAAATACGTGGAGGCGCTCAAAGATGCCGTGCAGTGGCTTGGGTTCAAGTGGGACAACAGCGTACGCTATACTTCCGATTACTTCCCTGAGCTGTACGAGTATGCTGTGACACTGATCAAAATGGGCAAAGCGTACGTTGACAGCCTCAGCGAAGAGGAGATACGCGAATATCGCGGAACGGTGACCGAACCCGGAAAACGCAGCAAATACGCCGAGCGCAGCGTGGAAGAGAACCTGGACCTTTTTGAGAGAATGAAGAACGGCGAGTTCAAAGACGGAGAACATGTCCTCCGCGCCAGGATCGATATGTCGGCGGCCAATATGAAAATGAGGGATCCGCTTCTATACCGTATCAGACACGCGCACCATTACCGGGCAGGGGATAAGTGGCATGTCTACCCGATGTATGACTTTGGCCACTGCCTCTCTGACTATATCGAGGGGATCACCCATTCCATCTGTACCCTGGAGTTCGAGAACAACCGTGATATTTATGACTGGGTGCTGGACACGCTTGGGCTGAAGCCGCCAAGACCCTACCAGCATGAGTTCGCGAGGCTCGCCATCAACTATACGGTGATGAGCAAAAGAAAGCTTCTGGAACTGGTTGAAAAAGGAAAGGTCAGCGGCTGGGATGACCCACGCATGCCTACGATCGCCGGATACAGAAGAAGAGGGTATACGCCGGAGTCCATTCTGAACTTCTGCGACCAGATAGGTATAGCCAAAGCGAACTCTACGGTGGATGTCTCACAACTTGAATTCTGTATCAGGGATGACCTCAATACCAAAGTACCGCGTGTGATGTGCGTGCTTGACCCGCTCAAGGTGACCATAGAAAACTATGAGGGTTCAGAAGAACTGGATGCGCCATACTACCCGCATGATGTCCCCAAAGAGGGGTCGAGAAAGATACCTTTTTCAAGAGAGATATACATCGAGCGTGATGACTTTATGGAGAACCCTCCAAAAGAGTACTACCGTCTTACACCGGAACAGCCGGTGAGACTCAGGCATGCCTATATCATCACCTGCAAGGAAGTGATCAAAGATGCGGATGGCAATATCACAGAGATAAAAGCCGTCTATCATCCGGATTCCAAAAGCGGTTCTGATACAAGCGGGATCAAGGTGAAAAGCGCTATCCAGTGGGTAGATGCAGACGGGGCCAAAAGCGTTGAACTGAGACTCTATGACAGGCTGTTCAAAGATGAAGCCCCCGAAGGGTTGGAAGATATCAATCCGGACTCTTTAAAAGTGATCAGGAATGCACTGATAGAGCCTGCTGTCATCACGGACAAACCTGACGAAAGATTCCAGTTTGAAAGACAGGGGTATTTCTATGCGGATCCTGTGGACTACACCGATGAAGCGCCTGTCTTCAACAAGATCGTCGGTCTGAAAGACTCCTGGGCAAAAAAAACAAAAGCCAATGAAAAGAACAAAGCGGAAGAGAGCGCAACAAGAAGTGAGCGTAAACCCCAGGCCAAAAAAGTACAGATAGACGGCGAAGTAGCCCCTATGAACGCGCAGGAACAGGCACGCTTTGACAGATATACGGGTGCACTTGAACTCAACAGCGAAGTGGCCAATACACTGGCGCGCGACGAGAAACTCTCCAACTTTTACGAAGAGGCGCTGGCGGTACTTCACAGCCCTGTAAGTATCGCAAACATCGTGGCGAATGAAGTGGCCAGAGAGTTGAAAGAAAAACAGGTCGATCAGCTCAAGTTCAGTGCAGCACAGATAGCCCGTCTTGTAGAAATGATCGATGATGAGACCATTTCAAGCAAGATCGCCAAACAGGTATTTGAAGAGATGGCTGAAACAGGAGAGGATCCGGCAAAGATCGTTGAAGCCAAGGGACTGGTTCAGATCAGTGACCCTTCACAGATCTTGCCCATCATAGATGAGATCATTGCCAAAAATCCGGACAATGTCGCCAAGTTCAAAGCAGGGAACACCAACCTTCTGGGCTTCTTTGTCGGGCAGGTACTGAAAACCACAGGGGGAAAAGCCAACCCGAAAGTGGTGAACGAACTTGTAGCCGAGAAGCTACAGTCCTGATGGGACCCAAACGGCTGGAAAACAGCTGGTGCTAGGCTGAAGCCAGATAGCTATCCAGCGTAAACCGCATATCTTCATCCAGTTCCAGATTGGCTCGCATCCATTGGATGTAGCCGATGTCCTCACGGACCACTTCAGCGATCTCCCTGTCTTTGTATTTCCCGAACTTGAAGGTTCTCATCATGACCGGTGTCAGGGTAAGTTCCGCCAGCTTTTGCATGGGGTTGACACCGGGATAGGTTTCCTGTATGAGACGTACCAGTTTGGAAAGCAGCAGTTTCATCACCAGTACATCACCTATGGCATCATGTGCTTTGATCGTGATACCCAGCTGGTCTGCTTCTGCCTGCTCTGTCCGGTAGAGACCAAGTGCGTAGCGTAGGTACTGAAGCCTGTGGTTGGGACTTTCCGGGAGCAGGTGCCTGGCACAGCGAAGCGTGTCGATCAGGGTATAGCGGTTCTCAAACCCTTCTTTTTCCAGCATGGCCAGGTCAAAAGCGATATTGTGCGCGATAAGGAAGTTTTCCTTTTCATTGAACTGCTGCACTTTTGACGCAAAATCGGTCTGAACATACACTCCCTTGTCGGCTATGGTCTCAGGGGTGATGTTGTGTACTTCCATCGCCTCTATACTGATGGGCACGGGTGCCTGGCAGAGTTCATCAATGACCTCGATATCCTCTTTGCTGTGTACGATCATTGCCCCTATCTGTATAATGCGGTCGTGTTCCTGGTTTCCTGTGGTTTCTGTATCAAAAAGTACGTATGCTGGCATCTGTTATCCTTGAGTATATGAAGTAAGATGGTAGCGTATTTTCTCTGACAACCCCAACACTAAAATGACAAATGGTATAATGGCATATCTATTTACGGAACTTCTGTCCGAGAGCAGGACAGTTGACCGAATCACAGGAACACTCATGAAAAAACACTTTACCTCTGTCCTCTCCGGCGCGTTTGGAAAATTCGCCTCCAAAGCCTTCTCTCCCTCTGTACAAAGCTTTATCAACAGGGGCTATGTCAAACTGATGGGGCTTGATATGAGCGAATTTAAAGACCCCGCTGACTATCCGACACTGAACAAGCTCTTTACAAGGGCCTTTGAGATCCCCAGAGCCCTGCCTGAAGAACAGGATGCCCTGATCTCCGGTGTGGATGCCCTGATCACAGATGCAGGTACGATCAGAGAGGGGAAAGCCTACCAGATCAAAGGAATGAGCTACAGTATAGAGAGACTTTTTGGAGAACACCATAAAGATGCAGCCAGCAGAGTGGAAGGAGGGGAGTACATCAACTTCTATCTTTCGCCAAAAGATTACCACCGCTATCATATGCCGATGCGTCTCAAAGTAAGATCATTGACACATATTCCGGGCAAACACTATCCAGTGAACTTTCCGCTGCTGCGAAACAAAGTGGACCTCTTTATCGAAAATGAAAGAGTGGTCATAGAGTGCGAGGATGAAAAGGGAAGAATACATGTCCTGGTCCTTGTCGCTGCCCTGAACGTTGGCCAGATGGTGGTGACGTTCGAGGAAAAGGTGAGAACCAATTCCGAGATAAGAGAACCTGTCCATTATGAGTATGAAGATCTCTGGGTGGAGAGGGGCGACTTTTACGGGTGGTTCGAAATGGGTTCAACCATAGTCACTTTTTCTGAAAAGGGAAGTATTTTGCCGGATGTGGAGATAAATCAGAAAGTAAGTTTTACAGATGTTTTAGGTAAAGTATTATAAGAAAAGAAACTATAGGGTCTATTTAAAGAAGAGGAAACAGTATGCAGATCAAAGAAATACAGGAATACGCAGAGATACGTGCAAAGGCCAGAGCCTATCTGTGCTATATCATGGGAAGAACCATTACGGACACCATTCAAAACGGTGATATACATACGGTACTTGCCAAACTTGAAAAGCTCAATGAGAGCGTTGAAAAAGCAGAAGCCATTTATGCCTTGGATGCAAGCGGTACGCAAATGATCCAGAACATCTCCAAAAATAAAAAACTAAGCGGTGTCGGGAAAGGGGTGGACAGGTCTGACCGGGCCTACTTTTACAGGACAGTGAAGGAACACCGATGTACCTTGACCGAGCCTTACCCTTCAGATCTGAGCAATACCATGGTCATTACGGCTTCGTTTCCTATCTATGACGAACAGGACAATCTTCTTTGTATCATATGTATGGATATCTCCATGGCAAATATCCTGCGTATGGTCTCTCCAAGTTCTGTAGACTCGATCTTCGGAAAACTCTCGAAACTGGCCTATGCTGCATTCTCCATCGCTTTGGCATTGGTCTCTTTGCTCCTTTTTGTCAAGGGTGCCACTGCGTTTCTGCATTTCGGTATAGACCTCAGGGCGATAGATATCAATGAAATGTTCAAGGCCACCATTCTTTTGACCCTCTCCCTGGCTATTTTTGATCTGGTCAAAGCGATCTTCGACGAGGAAGTGCTGGGTAAAGAGAAGAAGGACGGCTCGGGCAGCGGACATCAGACGATGATACGTTTTTTGGGTTCTATCGTCATCGCCCTTTCCATCGAAGCGTTGATGCTGGTCTTCAAGTTCGCACTCACCGATCCTGCACAGCTAGAGTATGCCGTACTGCTGATATCAGGGGTTGCTGTGCTGCTGGTGAGTCTCTCTGTCTACATCAAGTTCAATAATCCATCGGACAAAAGTGCACAGAAGAAAAACTGATGGATAAAAAGCTTATTATCTTTGACATGGATGGTACACTGATAAACTCTTCCATCACCATAGCCAATGCCATCAACTATGTGCGAAAGAACCTGGGCTTCGAGCCTATGGAACAGGGACATATCCTGCGACTGGTCAATGACCATACCATCGATCCCGCACGAACGTTTTACCATGCCAAAGCGTTCGACCGTGATCATGAAAGATGGTTTTCAGAGTATTACACGAAAAACCATCAAAATGAACTGGTGCTCTATCAGGGTATCAGGGAGCTGCTTGAAACCCTTAAAGAGAGAGGACATGCGCTGGCTGTAGCCACCAATGCCTACAGGGGATCCACCATAGAATCGCTGACCCATTTGGATGTGCACCATTATTTCGACGGGATTGCCTGTTACGATGATGTTCCCCGGGGTAAACCGCATCCGGACATGCTTCATAAACTCCTTGATGAACTGTCGCACAGTAACCATGAGGCGCTGTTCATTGGAGACGGTCCGCGTGATGAGGTGGCCAGTCAAAGAGCAGAGATAGACTATATCATGGTAGACTGGGGTTTCACCGACCATACCGATGCCGTAAAAAGCGTGGATGACCTGCATAAACTGCTGGTAGGGTGAGCCACCCGCTTATCCTTGCAGCACCGTTCAGCGCCCCGATAGCTTTCCTTTTAAAAACAGACCCAGCGCGATCGTCACTGCTATACCCGAGACGATCAAAAACAATCCCTGTATCCCGTAGTACTTCACGATCGGTTCAAAGAGAAGCGGGGAAGAGAACTGTCCCAGAAAGAAGCTTGAAGCGAGCACGCCTGAAGCCTTTCCTCTTTTATGTGCCGGTACTTTTGCGAGGAACCAGGAATTGGTATTCACAAGGATCAGCCCGAAGCCTGTCCCTATAAACACGGTACTGTAAAAAAGCTGTGCGATCGAACCCGCCTGTGAGATAATGAAAAGCCCGGTGCCAAAAAAGATAAAGGTAATGATATAGATCTGCCGGTAGGAGAACCTTGCCTTGAGCCTGGCATACTGCCTGGATGTGAGGGCATTAAAGAACATGGCCACAGCGATGACAAAACCTATGGTACTTGGCTCTCCATGCAGTGTCTCAATGATAAGGTAGGGCAACTGAGTCGGCATCATATAAAAAAGTACCATCGCGAAATAGGCGGTCAGATAGACAGGCCAGAGATTGGATTCGATCTTGATCTCATGTTCGAGAGGGTGATGTTTTTCAGGTTCATACAATGAGGATACGACCAAAGGCAGAAAGAAGAGCGGCAAAATATACATGGCAAAAGGATAGGACCAGTGCAGCTCTGCAAGAAAACCGCCCGAAGTGATGAAGAGAATCCCCCCTATCGCGACCGCCATTCCCTGTACGGACATAAACTTGTGCCGTCCCTTCTCATCGAAATAATCGCCGATGAGAGCGGTGGAACTGGTCATCAACAAAGCAACAGCGATACCCAGAATGGCGCGTCCTGCCAGGATCGCATAGAAGTCATGCAGGTAGAATCCAGAACTTCCACCTGCGACAAAGAGGATGATGCCTGTATAGAGCGGTTTCAGTCTGCCGAACCTGTCCACGATGATACCGGCAAAGGGAGCGAAAAGCGCGATGATGATAGAGGGGATGGTCAGCATCAATTTGGAAAGGAATTCGATATTGGGGATATGGTGGAATGTCTGGCTGATGAGCGGCAGAGAAGAGACCACAGTAATTCCGGACATCACGCCCATGGTGGCTATCAGCAACAGAGAGATCCGGATGTTTTTAGTGATCGTTTTAGGCATAAGAAACTTTATATAGAAATGGTCTTTAAACGAAAGTATAGCTTCTTTTAAATATACGGGTATTGAATTGATGCCCTGATATAATCCGAATTTTGGTATATTACGCGAAAAACAAAAGTGGATAGGCCATGTCAAAATCTCTTCTAACCGACCTTTTAGCAGTCCTTTGTATCGGTGCATCCTTCCTGGTGCCGTCTGACTATCAGCATGCACTGCTGTTCACAGGACTTTTTGCACTTTCCGGTGCCATTACCAACCAGCTTGCTATTCATATGCTGTTTGAAAAGGTTCCTCTCCTCTATGGTTCCGGTGTGATAGAAAAGAACTTCGATCTCTTTAAGAGCTCCATCAAAAAGATGATGATGCAGCAGTTTTTCACCAAAGCACAGTTGGAAGACTTTTTTGCGAAGGAAGAGAAAAAGATCGACCTTGGACCCCTGGTCGAAAACACCGACTTCTCTCCTGCATTTGATGCACTCTCCAAAACGGTCATGGAGTCAAAGTTCGGCGGGGCCATTTCCATGTTCGGCGGTGAAGCGGCCCTGGAGGGGTTACGGGAACCGTTCTCAAAAAAGCTCAGATCCGCCGTTGCTTCCATCGTCTCCTCTTCGGCATTCAAAGCACAGCTTGAACACCAGATCAGGCATTCCGATCTGAGCGAAGATATGCTGGCCACCGTAGAAGCACTCATCACGAGCCGCCTTGAAGCGCTGACCCCCAAAATGGTCAAAGCACTGGTGCAGGAGCTCATCAAAGAACATCTGGGCTGGCTGGTCGTCTGGGGCGGTGTGTTCGGCGGGCTTATCGGTTTGGTCAGCGCATTTCTGATCTAAACCGAACATGGCATTGCCTTCGTTTAAACATCTGCTTTTTTCCTGGCTGCCATAGAGGCCTTCATCGTCCTGTATCCCAGGTAGTCTTCATCCCAGAACGCCTGAAGGTGCAGCAGTTCGCAGCTGTCACCAAAGCTTGATTCCAGTTCACCTTCCTGGAGCATAAAAGCAGGGTTGGATGGGGCCCTTTCATTCTCCGGATGGTCCAAAAATGTCTCGAACAGGAGGATGCCCCCTGGCTTCAGCGCTTCTATCATCTGGGGAAAAAGTCTGCGTTCAAGGAAGTAGGTGCAGACGATCAGGTCATACTGCGCTTTGGGAAGCCTGTAGGTATCAAGATCGACCTCCTTCGGATGGACATGTGCTACCCCTTTGAGCCGTGCCAGTGCGACACCTGAAATGTCCAATGCATCCACTTCAAAGCCCATGGAAGCCAGGTATTTGCTATGCCTTCCCATGCCGCATGCAATGTCGAGCGCCTGTGTTCCGCCAGCCAGTTTTGCATACTCCGTGATCAGTTTGACGGGTGTGTCGGGTATTTGATTGTTCTGGTATTTTTCATCCCATCTTGTCTTGTCTTCCAATGCCACGCATACCCTTTTTTTGTTTGAAGTCTCTTTTGGTATTATTCTATCTAAATTATCAAGGATTTTTATGAGCACACTAACCTTTATATCATGGAATGTCAACGGCATACGGGCGGTTGAGAAAAAAGAGGCACTGAAGTGGATCGATGAGGAAAATGTCGATTTTCTCGGTCTTCAGGAGATCAAGGCAGAGGCAGACCAGATCCCTGAGAGTATCTTTGAAAGAGAGTACAAGTTCCAGAGCATCAATTCATCTTCCAAAAAAGGACAGTCGGGGGTGGCACTCTTTACAGACATCAAAGGGGAAGCATCCTGCTGTTCTCATGTGGATATTTTGGATGAAGGGCGCATCAATGAGTACCATTTTGGAGACATCGCGTTCTTTAATGTCTATTTCCCCAACGGACAACGGGACGATGAACGACTGGTATACAAGATGGAGTTCTATGACCGTTTCCTGAACCATATCAATACCCTCAGAGAGGAGGGAAAGTCGATCGTGGTATGCGGCGATGTCAATACAGCCCACAAAGAGTTTGACCTGGCACGTCCCAAGGCCAATGAAAAAACATCAGGTTTTTTACCGATGGAACGCGAGTGGATAGACAAACTCCTGAGCCACGGCTACATAGATACCTTCAGGCATGTCAGAGGCGATGAACCGGACCGATACAGCTGGTGGAGCTACAGGGCTGGGGCGAGAGGCAAGAACGTGGGATGGAGAATAGACTACTTCTTCGTTTCGGATGACCTCAAGGAGAGGATCGTCGATGCAGATATCTTGGATCATATCATGGGCAGTGACCATTGTCCTGTCAAGCTGGTGCTGAAGGTTTAAACCCTATCTTTTGGTCAAGTGCCATCCGAAGCCGCCCGGACATGGGTAAACGGAGAGTGTTTTTTTCGTACGTCCCCTAAGCGCTTCGATCGCTTTTTCTGCATCTTCCCGGGTCTCATAGAGATCTTTAGGTTCTCCTTTGGCATCGGTACACCTGCATACTGAGCACTCTTGCAGATCGCTCGTGTCGGGATGGGGAGCAAGGGACCTTTGGATGTTTTCAATATGATCGTAGAGCGCCTCGCGTGTCTGCAGTTCAAAGTAGGCTAACAGCTGAGACTCAGAGTATCCTCTGAGGTCAGGATAGAGGCTATAAAGGGCTTGTAAGGCAGCTTCTTTTTTCGCCAGTTCGTTTTTGAGGGTTTGCAGGGACGAATGCAGGTTCACGGCAGTAAAGAACTAGACGCTTAGTCTATGTCCCCCACATAGTAAAACTCATCCAACCCTTCCAGAAAGGCCATCAGCAGTTCATCGGAACATTTTTTAAAGTTCTTATGCCCTTCTTTACGGAAGAGAGAGGCCAGCTGCTGCTTTGTCAGTGCTACGTCTGCGAGGCCAAAGATGATCTCTATCTCTGGCTCTTTGAGTTCAAGAGCGATACGCAGTTTTTTGAGTATCAGGTTGTTGGTGAGCTCGATGTCTTCTGCTTCCTCGTTCTTCTTAGGGGAGGGACCTCTTTTAAGTGTGACGAGACCATCCAGAAATACCCCCAGCTCTTCATACGAGCAGAGTTGGAAGCCCTTGTCCAGGCGTCGTTTGAGCAGGGCGTCCAATCGGGACATCTCCATCGTATAGCCTTCCAGCCTATAGGCTTCTATCATCTCTTCGTTGGTCAAGTTCAACGCTTTTTTGATACGGTAAAGGATCTCGTTCGTGCTGATGATCATCTTACTTTTTACCTGCTTCTTCCGCCAAGGCACCCAAAGCTATCTTTGCTTTTTTCAGTATCTCGAGACATTTCGGGTCTTTGACATTATGCTTGAGGGACCAGTACTCAGGGTTGGTATAGGTAATGGTCGTCTGACCTTCATAGTTGGTCGTAAAAAGGATGCGAAGAGGCAGGTCCAGGCCTATGGAAGGGTTGCAGTTCATAAGCACGGTTCCCATTTTCGGATTCCCGAAGACCACAACGGTTTCAGGCTTCAGGTTCATCTGTACTGCATGCGCATTGGCTTGATGGTCTATCGTGTTGAAATGGGTCAAGCCCTGGTCTTCGATGAGCTTTTTCAGTTTGGCTACAGCTGTAGGCACGTCGTTCTCGCTCTCTACGGTTTCAAGAAATGTGCCTTTCTTGGCGTCACAGCCAAGCAAGGCAAAACCGATCAATCCAAGTACAAGCAACTTTCTCATCACTATCCTTTCATCACTAAACATTAAATCTAAAATGCATCACATCGCCGTCCTGTACGATGTACTCCTTGCCTTCCAGTCTGGCTTTACCGGCTTCTTTGGCTCCGCTCTCACCGCCATAAGTAATATAATCCTCATAGCTTATGACCTCTGCACGGATGAACCCTTTTTCAAAGTCATTGTGTATCACCGCTGCTGCTTTTGGTGCGGTCGTGCCTTTGCGTATCGTCCATGCACGTACCTCTTTGACACCTGCTGTAAAGTAGCTCATCAATCCAAGCTTGTCAAATCCTTTGTGGATGATCTGGTCAAGGCCGCTCTCTTTCACACCGAGATCATTGAGCATTTCCTGCTTTTCCTCTTCCTCGAAGTCTACCATCTCTTCCTCGACCTTCGCGCAGAGTTTGATCACTTCACTGTTGCGTTCCGCCGCATAGGCTTTGAGCACTTTGACATAGTCATTGTCTTCGGCAAGGCCGTCCTCATCGACATTGGCACCGTACATGATCTCTTTGGAGGTGAGGAGTCGAAGATCTTTGTTCATAGCCAGAAAACCGTCACTCTCCTTGTCTGCGAATGTAGATACAGGGTGCCCCTCTTCGATATGTGCCAGGAGCGCTTCCGCCACTTCGAGCTGCTCCTTGGCATCCTTGTCGTTTCCACGGGCTTTCTTTTTCAGCATCTCTATACGTTTGACGACCGCATCCAGGTCGGCAAAGAGCAGCTCCTGTTCAATGATCTCAACATCTCTGATCGGATCGATGGAACCTTCCACATGCACGACGTTCGTATCGTCAAAGCATCTTACAATATGCAGGATCACTTCTGTCTCACGGATGTTCGAAAGAAACTTGTTCCCCAGACCTTCCCCTTTGCTGGCACCTTTGACCAGTCCTGCGATATCCACGAAGTCCAGGGTGGAGTGCTGTATTCTTTCAGGCTTGACGATCTCAGCAAGTTTGTCAAGTCTTTCGTCAGGAACAGGTACGACAGCTTTGTTGGGCTCTATGGTACAAAAAGGGTAGTTTGCACTCTCTGCGTTCTGTGCTTTGGTAAGTGCGTTGAAAGTGGTAGATTTTCCTACATTCGGTAGTCCTACGAGTCCTATACTGAGTCCCATGGTATTCCTTAAATATGATAATATGATTAGCGCGATTTTACCAGAATATTGGTGAAGAAGGGATTAGTCCGAAGATGCGGGGAGAGGCAGGCGGGAGCATGGGTCAGCAGACAGATCCTCCGCTGCAGAGCGGCCCGCCGTTAGTGGTCGCTGCAGCAGCGGTGAGCCGCTATTGGTGGCTCTCATCCTCTGCAAGTGTTTCGATGAACTTCACCATCATTCTTACACCGGCACCGGAAGCACCGGATGGGTTTTCACCCCAGGCATGCTCTACAAAGGCCGGACCCGCGATGTCTATGTGTGCCCATTTGTCCGCGTGGTCCTCATCGATGAATTCAGAAAGGAACTGACCTGCGGTGATGGCTCCGCCATAGCGTGTATTGGAGATGTTGCAGATATCTGCAACTTCTGACTTGAGGGTCTTTTTCAGATAACGGTTGAAGTCCAGTCCGGTAGCCAGTTCACCGGCATTCTTTGCCTCTTTGACGACAAGTGATCTGAGTTCTTCAGAGTTGCTCATGACACCCGATGTATAGTTTCCTACACCGACGACACAGGCACCAGTGAGCGTGGCAAGGTCAAAGAGATAGTCCGCTTTGACCTCCTGCTGTGCGTAGCAGAGCGTATCGGCAAGTACCAGGCGCCCTTCAGCATCCGTATTGCGTACTTCGATCGTTTTCCCGTTCTTGGCCACGAGTACGTCATCGGGTTTGTAGGCATCTCCGCCTATCATGTTTTCCACTGCACCGATGAAACCGTGTACCTCGACAGGCAGGTCCATCTCTGCAATGGCCTTCATGACACCGATCACCGCTGAGCCGCCGCTTTTGTCCGCTTTCATGGTCACCATGAAGTCAGCAGGTTTAAGACTGAGCCCACCGCTGTCATAGGTAAGACCTTTACCTACCAGGGTCACCACACATTTAGGGTTTTTCGGTTTGTGGGTCAGGTGGATGACCCTCGGTGCATGACGGCTTGCGCGTGCAACAGCCAGCAGGGTTTCCATCTTCTCTTTGCGAAGCTCTTTCGGTTTGAGTACATTACAGACAAGGCCGGTGTCGTCCGCCATACCTTCCGCGATACCTGCCAGGACTTCCGGATAGCAGTCATCCGGTGTGGTATTGACGATGTCGCGCGTGAAGTTCGTCGCATCTGCCGTGATCTGTGCCTTATGGATCGCTTCAGAGGCTTTTTCTATATCGATCTCCAGCTCAGAGTACTCTTCAAGCGATACGGTGATATGCTTCACAGGGTTTTTCTTTTTTTTGCTTTTGTAGGTTTGGAAACTGTAGGCTCCCAGGATGAATCCCTCGATCATGGCACGCAGCGTATAGGTACATCCCTTGTTCGTATAGGTCGCCACTTTGATAGATCTGTACTGGGTCCCTTGCAACGCTTTGATCGCCGAAGCAGCTGCCGGTCTGATGGAGCTGCTTGTCAAGGATTCTGCACCGACATAGAGCCTGTTCTTCTCCAGAAGCAGACAGGTCTCATCCTGTCCTGCCTCAAAACCTGCTTTCTTTAAGAGTTTTTTGTCCTGGACAAAACGGTGTTTGGTGTCTTTGTCCACCACGATGATGATCTCTACATCGCTGCTTAGGTCGGCTACGGGAAGTGCGGTTAGTTCGAAATTCATTTTAGTTCCTTGTGTCTTAATTGAATTGGTCTTTTAAAATATCTTTTGCCTGTATCATATCTTTATCGCCGCGTCCTGAAAGATTGATCAGGATCGTTTTTCCTTTTACCTCTTCGGGTTTCATCTTTTTGAGGTAGGCGATGGCATGCGAGCTTTCAAAAGCAGGGATGATCCCTTCCGCCTGTGAAAGCCATACAAAAGCATCCAGGGCTTCATCATCCGTGATATAGTCATACTTCGCGATCCCTTCGTCTTTCAGGAACGAGTGCTCGGGGCCTATCCCCGGATAGTCAAGACCTGCAGAGATCGAGTGTGCTTCCTGGACCTGGCCGTCTTCATCCTGAAGCAGATAGCTCAGTTGGCCGTGAAGCACGCCCGGGCTTCCTTTGGCAAGGGAACAGCCGTGTTTGGAGTCCAGTCCCAGTCCTCCTGCTTCTATCCCGATACACTCTACGCTCTCATCTTCCAAGAAGTGATTGAAAATACCAAGGGCATTCGAACCGCCGCCTATGCAGGCAATGACCTTGTCCGGCAGACATCCTTCTGCTGCATCGAGCTGTTTCTTTGCTTCCCAGCCTATGATGGACTGAATGTCACGTATCATCATAGGGTAGGGGTGCGGCCCCGCCACCGTACCGATGATATAGTAGGTGTCACGTGCATGGGTCACCCAGTGTCTGATGGCCTCGTTCATGGCATCTTTGAGGGTTTTGCTACCCGACTCGACCGCATGTACTTTTGCCCCAAGCAGCTTCATACGGAAGACATTCAGTTCCTGGCGCGCTGCATCTTTGGCGCCCATGAATATCTCGCATTCAAGTCCGAAAAGTGCCGCTACGGTAGCGGTTGCAACGCCGTGCTGGCCTGCACCTGTCTCGGCGATCACTTTTGTCTTGCCCAGTCTTTTTGCAAGGACCGCCTGTGCCACGGTATGGTTGATCTTGTGCGCGCCTGTGTGGTTCAGGTCTTCACGCTTAAGATAGATCTTCGCATCCAGTTCTTTAGAGAGGTTCTCAGCAAAGTAGAGGGAAGAGGGACGGCCGACATAGTGCTTGTAGTAGTGGTTGACCTCCGACCAGAAGTCCTCATCAAAACGTACCGCTTCATAATCTTTTTTAAGCTGTTCCAGTGCAGGCATCAGTGTCTCAGGTACAAAACGGCCGCCATAGCCTACCTGACCCTTTTCAATGCTGCCGAAGTGGCCTAGCCCATCGGGGTCATGGGGGCTGTGTTTTGGGATGTATATTTCATTATGTAAGTTCATCGGTTTCTCTCATATAGTATTAGCTGGATTATATCCAATGAGAGGTTAGAATTCGCCTTTTGCGGTGAAGATCAGACGATATAGGCGATCTCTGCCTGCGAATCCAGTCTCATGGGCGGTCCCCAGAAACCTATGCCGCTGTTGACATAGAGATGGCTGCCGTTAGCGAGTTTATGGAGCCCTTTCACATAGGGCTGCTGCAGTCTGACCAGATACTCAAAAGGCCATATCTGCCCGCCGTGCGTATGGCCGCTGAGTATCAGGTCAGGAGTATAGGTGTTGAGCTCTTCTATATATTTCGGCTGGTGGGCAAGGAGCAGGGTCCTGTAGTTCTCATTGACACCCCTGTATGCTTTGTCTATATCGGGTGCCAGCAGGTCCATACGGTAGCCGACACGGTCTGTCACGCCCACAATGTTGAGCTTCAGTGCATCGATCGTAATGTGTTCATTCAGCAGCAGGGTCATGTTGGTGGTTTTGATGAAATTTATGAGCTTCAGAGGTTCATGGAAGTATTCATGATTCCCCAGTACATAGTAGATGCCGTGTTTGGCTGAGATGTTTTCGAGTTCCCTGACAATGTCCTCTATCTCTTCCAGCGCGGTGTCTATCAGGTCTCCTGTGATGCAGACAATGTCCGGCTCCAGTGCATTTATTTTGGTGACAGAAGCTTTGACAAACTCCCTGTCGATCAGGCCGCCTATGTGAAGGTCACTGATCTGGACAATGGAAAAATCAAAACGGTCGAACTCCACGACATTGACGACCGGCTCTTTCATCCCTTCATAGGCACCGGCACTGACATAGGAGGTCGAGAGTGCGATCAGCGCAGCGTCTCCGCTGTTCTTGATAAATGCTCTTTTTGACATATCGACGTTCCTGAGTGTCTTATGGAACAGATTCAGCACCTCATGGACGATCAGGTACAGAAGCAGTACAAAAGAGATACCTACGGAGAGTGAGAAGAGATAATACAAAGGCGTGTTGATAAGGTCTGTATAGCGTCCTGCTACATAGAGTATATTGAAAATGAAGTTCAGCGCCAGCAGCAGAGTGAATCTTTTTTTGATCGTCTCGGATACCAGGAACCTTTTGATGACCCTGGAGTAAAAGAGATAGTGCAAAGCAAAGAAGAACAGCAGAAAGATCGAGAAAAACATCATTACCCTCATATCATTACCAACTTTTTTATTTATTGTAGCAGACGGCTGTGCAAAGCAGGTGCAGGGTCAGTCTATCTGCAGTACAGAGTAGACAGGGGCACTGATACCTTCACGCCCTTTAAGGAACCCCAGTTCCATCACAAAGCAGGCTTCGACACAGTGTGCACCCACCCTGTCTATAAGGTTCGCCGCGGCCTTTGCCGTACCGCCTGTGGCAATAAGGTCATCTATCAGGAGCACTTTTGCACCTTTTCCATCAGGATTATCTTTGGCAACAAACGCGTCGATATGTATCTCCACTTCATCAAAACCGTACTCAAGAGAGTATTTCTCTGCAACGGTCGTATAGGGGAGTTTGCCTTTTTTGCGTACCGGCACAAAACCGATCCCCAGTCTGTCTGCAAGGATGGCACCAAAGATGAAGCCTCTGGCATCGATACCTGCGATATAGTCCAACTCATAGCCCAAATAGCGGTTCGTCAGGTGGTCCATCAGCGTATTGAATGCCGCAGGATTGGAGAGGAGGGTACTGATATCTTTGAAGATAATACCGGGTTTCGGGAAGTCGGGGATGTCTCTGATGCTGTTTAGTATGATCTCTTTTTCTTCCGATGTGAGGGTCATGGCCGTTCCTTGGATTATGTAGTGAGGATTATTCTATCACAGGTTGTTTGAATGTTCTTAGAGGAGATCGATGCAGGAGAGTGAAATTTCCCGTTCCACCTCGGGAGAGGCGGAAGCTGTCGTTAAAGAGGGTCTGTCTTTGGCCGCTTTCCGGCTAGGCCCTCTTGAGTATGCTGATGATATATAACAGGATCACAGCACCGATGACGGCCATCACGATCGACCCCAGTAAGCCGCCTGCCGTGATACCAAGCAAACCGAATACATAGCCGCCCAATACAGCACCAATGATCCCTACGATGATATTGCCTATGACACCAAATCCTCTTCCTTTTACCAGAAGGCCGGCAAGCCAGCCTACGAGTGCACCGATCGCTAAAAATATGATAAGACTCATGATATCCATGTTTGACTCCTGTATTGATTTTATGTACTATCACGCGATGCGTAAAAACACATATTGAAATAATATGATAACATAAATTTTTATTATATACTTATCTGATCGGTTTCATCATGCTATCATGGATTCCCACGTATTGAATGAAGGAATCCCATAAAGGTAGAGCTTCAAGATGACAGGGTGATCTTTCTTGAAATAGCCGGACATTTTCTGTATACTGTTAATACTTATAAAAAGGGGGAATAGGCAATTGATCATGACAGTAACCACCACGGAAACCCTGCCGGAACACATGAAGATCAGATCTATGTTTTCGATGATAGAGATCACACACAAGATCCAGATATCCCAAAAAGGATTGATCAAAGGCTTTTTACAAAGAAAGCGTGATGAACATCAGGAAGCACTTGATAAATTGATCGAGAGTGCACCAGCTGAAGCAAATGCGATCATCGGTGTGAAACACAGTACTGCAACCCACACATTTCCCGAAGGAACTTTCCTGTTCATTACCTATATAGGCACACCTGTAGTAATTGAAGATAAAAAGGTATAACATACTGATAGTGACTCAACAGGCAAAGGAGATGACTGGTTATGAAACATTTATGGATCATCTACATTCTGCTGTCGCTGCTACTGGGCGGCTGTACGAGTGCGACGCAAGACCATGACGAGGCGACAGCGGAGCTGACCATCCTGTCGGAAGAATTCTTCCCGCTCAGTTTCACGGAGAACGGGAATATCAGCGGTCAGGCCACCGAGGTGGTACGGGAGCTGATGGTACGTACGGGCACAACAGGCGATATCCGGGTATTGCCCTGGGAAGAGGGGATCCGTGCAGTACATGAGAAGCCTAATGTAGCACTTTTTTCTACCACCATGACGCCAAAACGCAAGGAACAGCTGCAGTGGGTCGGTCCCATCACGGTACTGGATACCAATCTCTATGCCGTTCGCGGTTCCGGGATCCGCATTAGCACACTGGAAGATGCCAGGCAGGTCGATCGGATAGCAACGGTTGCCGATTACTATTCCGAGCAGATGCTGCAGCAGGAGGGTTTCACCAACCTTCAAAGCCATGCGAACGAGAAGGATGCCGTACAAAGCCTGTTACGCGGTGAGGCGCAGCTGCTGGTAGGCAGTAACATCACCCTCCCGTCGGTACTGGAAAAGCAGGGGGCCCGGATGGATGCGCTTGAGAACGTCTTTACCGTCTCGACGGATATGACCTATCTCGCCTTTTCCCGCGAGATCGCACCCGAACAGGTCGCCCGCTGGCAGGCTGCGTTGGATGCGATGAAGCGTGACGGGCAGTTCAACGAAATATATGCAAGATGGCTACCCGGTGAGATCCCACCGGGGATCGTCCAGCTGGTCACCGAGGAGTACCCGCCCATCACCTTCATGCGCGACGGCAGACCTGCCGGGTTCGTTACCGATATGGTACGGGAGATAGCGCAGCGCCATGCGATCCCCGATAATGTCCGCCTCACCTCGTGGAAGAACGCCTACAACATGGCCCTGCTGCATCCGAATGTTGTCCTGTTCAGCGCCGATCGCACGTCCGAAAGGGAAGATCTGTTCCACTGGGTCGGGCCAGTTGGCAGGAACAGCGCGATACTGTTTGCGAAAAAGGGTTCGGAGATCAGGATAAGAACACTGCAGGAGGTGAGGGAGGTCGGAGCCATTGCCACCACTACAGACTGGTTCACGGAACAATACCTGAAGCGAGAGGGGTTCACCAACCTGGTCAGCTCCAAGACACCCGTTGACAATGTCAAAAAACTGATGAACGGCGAAGTGCAGCTTTCGATCTTTACCAACCTCACGATCCCTGAGATCGTGAAAGAAGCCGGCTACAGCATGGATGACCTGGAACCGGTATATACCATCAGCCAGTCCGATTTCTATATCGCCATCTCCAGGGGGACACCGGCGGAAACCGTCGAACGGTGGCGGGAGACCCTAAACGAACTGAAACGTGACGGGACGTTCGAAAAGATCTACCGGAGCTATCTGCCGCATGCGGAGTTAAATGATCTGATGGACGACAGGTGAGGCAGGACATGAAGCGGTTTGAGCTGCTTTTCTCCGTTCCCGCTTTGCACGTGGCAGGCAAAGGCCTGGCCTAAGGAACTACTATCGATTATGTGGAAGACTAGAATAGCATCACTTGCGGCGTGCAGTACCGTCTGCGGTCACTCTGAAACCGAGTTCTCTTCATTCGACGCCGGCTAAAGAGGCCAGAACCACAGGATCATCGGGACGCCAACGACCAATACCAACACCGACAGCGGCAGGCCCAATCGCCAGTAGTCGCCGAACCTGTACCCGCCCGGCACCATCACCAATGCGTTCGACTGGTGGCCGATAGGCGTTAGAAAGGCACAGGATGCACCGATCGCGACCGTCATCAGGAAAGGGTCGGCAGAGGCTTCCATGCCTTGTGCCATCTTGATGGCAATGGGTGCAGCGATCACCGCAGCGGCGGCGTTGTTGATCAGGTTTGACAGCAGCATCACTGCGGTCATCAGCAGGGCCAGCACGATCGCCGGTGACGCCGATCGTGCTATTTCCAGCAATGCCTGGGCGATGAGATCGGACGCGCCGGTCGTTTCCAGCGCCTGACCGACGGGAAGCATTGCCGCCAGCAGAATGATC
Organism: Sulfurovum sp.; assembly: GCF_036568385.1. Classification (GTDB taxonomy): domain Bacteria; phylum Campylobacterota; class Campylobacteria; order Campylobacterales; family Sulfurovaceae; genus Sulfurovum. The sequence goes on from NZ_DATCSP010000026.1 coordinate 40,831, forward strand.
ACCGGCATGTCAACGCTATCGTACACTTCGTCCTTCGCAACAAGGCCGGTCATTACCATAGCGAGGGCGGCACCGACCAGCGCCGTAGTCGCGGAGAGGAGTTCGAGCGCGATCAGCGCCAGCGCGACGGTAAAGATCCCTCCGGAGAGCAGCACCTTGTGCGGCTTGCCGATGCGCAGACCGCGTGAGGCAAGCGGAAGGCACCCCAGCTCATTCAGCGTAGATTGCAGTGATTCTTCCTGCCCCTGTACCAGCAGGACATCACCCGCTTCGAGGCGGAGTTTGCCCAGCCGCTCCCGAAGACGATGTCCCTGACGTGCCACGGCGAGCACATTCAGTCCGTAGCGCTCGCGTACGGAGAGTGCGCTTGTCGTCTTACCCACAAGGATCGACTTGTGCGTGATGATGGCTTCGGTAAGATTCCACTCACCTGCCTTCTTTTTCTTCTTCTCTTCGTCCTGGTCCTGATCCTGATCCTCCCCGGCGGCCAACACCAGGCTTGTGACGTCCAGCAGTGTCTTGAGGCTGTCCGAATCCGATTCAACCAGCAGAATGTCCTCTTCCTGCAGGACTTCGAAAATGGAAGGGAGCGCCTTACGCTTCCCGCTGCGCACGAGCCCGACCACCGACATGTCCGCATCATCTTTGACGGCGGCCATCAGATCGTGCAGGGTCCGACCCGCGAACTTGCACTCTTTGGGAACGCGCAGCTCCGTCAAATAGGCGCTGATCTCGAACAGGTCTTTGGAAGTATCCTGCTCTTCCTTGCGCTTCGGTGTGAGACGCCAGCCGATGAGCGAAAGGAACAGTAGTCCCGCCAGCGTTACAGCGGCACCTACCGGAAGAAAGTCGAACATCCCGAACGGCGTACCTCCTGACTCCTGCCGATAGGTTGCGATGATGATGTTAGGTGGTGTGCCGATCATCGTCAGCATCCCGCCGAGCAATGAACCGAATGCCAGCGGCATCAAGAGAAGCGAAGGTGAACTTCCGCCCTTACGCGACATCCAGATGGCCACGGGCATGAACAGCGCCAGCGCTCCTACATTGTTTATGAATCCCGAACTGAGTGCGACAATGCTCGTAAGTGTCGCCACTTGGATCCAGGGCTGTTCACCGACCCGCGTCAAATGGCGGGCAAGGGTGTCCACCAGTCCGGCATTGAGCAACCCGCGGCTGACCACCAGCACCGCGGCCACGGTAATGACTGCAGGATGACCCAGGCCGGCAAACATTTCCTGGGGAGGTATGAGTCCGAACAGCCCAACGGCCAGCAGGGAGAGAAGTGCGACAATGTCGTAGCGCCAGCGACCCCATACGAACAGACCCAGCGTTATCGCAAGAATCGCGAAGATGGTCAATTGCTCGGTCGTCACGCTTTCCTCCTCGATCCGTCCAACGATCTATCAAGGGAACAGATCTTCCCGTAAATGTTGTAGTATTCCTATTAGTAGAATATCTAACTCTTTCTAAAAAAATGACAGTATCAGATATTTTTCTAATGTTCTGGTATAAATATATAGAATAATAAAGATGGCTTATTTTCTTTCAGATAGCAAGAAGGTAAAAAGGAGGTACCCCTTGAGCGTAAAAAAGGAGTGGGTGCGGCTGTAAGCTCATGGGGACGCCGTTGGATCAGCCCAGATCAGCCCCATAAGAACAGCCTTCTATCTTCCCTACACGTTCTGCATGTCTGCCGCCTTCGAACTCTGTGTTGGCAAAGACCTCTATCATGTCTTCGATGACACCTTTCCCTACCACACGTTCACCAAAACAAAGGATGTTCGCATCGTTGTGCTGTCTGGTGAGTTTGGCAGTGTAGTGGTCATGGCAGAGCGCTGCACGGATACCGGGTACTTTGTTCGCCGCGATGCTGATGCCGATGCCCGTACCGCAGATCAGAATGCCGAAACTGCCTTCGTCTTTCAGGACCGCATGGGCGCATTTTTTTGCAAAATCAGGATAGTCCACTCGGTCTGCAGAGTCCGGACCAAGGTCGACAATTTCGTGACCCAGAGAGGTCACGAACTCTTTGACATACGCTTTCAGTGCATAGCCTGCATGGTCCGTTGCAATGTAAAACTTTTTCATCTCTTTTCCCTTCTATCTCAAATATACGTTTGCTTAAATATACGCTTGCTTAAACCGTATGGTCTACTCTGTCGGCGGCTCGTTCTGGAGCGTGTCGATACGTCTTCCTACACGTTCCCAGCGTATGGTATAGCGCTGTTTGTTCCAAAGTTCCTCACAGGCAGGGCTGTCGATAGGCGTATCACCGCATATGCGTCTGAGCTGTGCATTGTCCCTGCCTCCGCCATACTCATCGCCATTGAGCACACTTTCATAGGAGCGGTGCTCGAGGCTCATATAGTTCAGCCAGGGTTTCCCTACGATCAGCCTGTAGGGTATCGCGCCCCAGAAACGGCTGTCATTGGAGTTGTCACGATTGTCACCTATCATATAGTAGTGGTCATCCTCTACTTTGGTATAGAGTGCATTGATGCCTTTTCCTGCTATCTCGTGGGTAGGAGCGTCAAGGCCCTGTACATAGACAGGCGTCATATCGATATCCTTGTTATAGACATAATAGCTCAAGAGCGTTTCAAAGAGATTCACAGTTTCAGGCACATACTGGATGCCCGGGTACTTCTCCATATACGGGTTCTCTACCCAGAGTTTTCCGCGAAGCGAGACCAGCTTCTCTTCAGGATAGTTTGCTTTCATATAGGCATCACCTTCATGAAAGTGTATCAGCAGTTTTTTATCTGCATAGAGGATCTCATCTCCTCCAACGGCAACACAGCGTTTGACATAGTGTATCTGGTTGTTCTTGGGATAGCGGAAAATAACGATATCTTCTCTTTGCGGTCTGGGCCCTTCTATCAGGTGGCCGTTTCCGTTAAAGTCGGGCAAAAGCGGGATCTCCAGCCACGGCAGGTGAGGGGTAGGGATTCCATAGGAGAATTTTTTGGCGAACAGAAAGTCACCGATCAGCTGTGTTCTTTTCATCGATCCCGAGGGAATGACAAAAGACTGGGCAACAAAAAAGATAAGGAAAAGTACGATGATGATCGTACCCGTCCACGAGTTGGCGAAACGGCCAAAACCGTGTAGTACTTTTTTCATTTAGTCTCTCGCTTTCGCAGATTTCAGGGTATTGCTTAAAAGCATGGCGATGGTCATCGGACCCACACCGCCGGGGACCGGTGTGATGTAGGAGCATTTGGGACTGACGTTTTTGAAATCCACATCCCCTACGAGCGAACCGTCTTCGATACGGTTGATACCTATATCGATCACGATGGCACCTTCTTTGACCATATCTTCCTTGATGAGCCCCGGCACACCTACACCCACCACCACGATATCGGCTTTGCTGGTATGTGCTTTCAGGTCTTTGGTATGGATATGCGTGATGGTCACAGTGGCATCGGCATTGAGAAGCAGGGAAGCCATAGGTTTGCCTACGATGTTGCTGGCGCCTACGACACAGACGTCTTTTCCTCTCAGTTCTATATCATACTCTTCGAACATCTTCATCACGCCAAGCGGTGTACATGCGACAAAGCTGTCAAGTCCGGTCACCAGACGCCCCACATTGTAGGCATGGAAACCGTCCACATCTTTTTTGGGGTCTATCACTTCAAGTATCTTGTTCGTTTCTACATGTTTGGGCAGAGGAAGCTGCACCAGGATGCCGTCTATGCGGGGGTTCTGGTTCATCATTTCGATCGTAGCGATGATCTCATCCTGGCTGATCGTGTCGGGCATATGGTGCGTGATAGAGTAAAAACCGACTTTTTCGCACGCCTTTGCTTTCATTTTGACATAGGCATGGCTTGCAGGATCATCACCGATGAGGATCACAGCAAGTCCGGGAACAATATTTTTTTCCTGTTTGAGTTGTGCCACTTCAGCAGCTACCGTATCCTGCACTTTTCTGGATAAAGATTTACCATCGATGAGTTGCATAGAGTACCCTTATAGTTTTTAGGGTATTATATCTAAAATACTTTAGGCAAGACCGATTTGCCGTGGAACAGGGTTAGAGACAGATATGATCATGAAACGTTTATGGATGCTATTGCCGCTGATGTTATGGGCAGAGGAAGATTTTATCTCACACTATGAATACGGTGAAATGCTTTATGCCAATCCCAGAGGTATAAGCTGCATGCAGTGCCATGGAAAAAGCGGTGAAGGTCAGACGATCGTTGAATACAGGGACACAAATGGGAAAGAGGCACTGAGAGGGTCAGATATACGCTTAAATACGCTGGACGAGATGATCAATGCGGTCAACAGCTACCATAAAGTGATGCCCCGTTACTATCTGACAGAGGAAGAGGTAAAAGCCATTTATGACTACCTGCAGAAGAAAAATACAGTCTACCTGTCAGAGCTCACAGAAAGTGATACGATACAATAGATAATTTGTTATAATCTTTTTGAATACTCCATATCAAAAAGGTTACGCATGAAATTTACCAGAGCTCTTACCGTACTGCTTTTAACCGCAGAAGTCTCCTATGCCTCCTCTCTTGCTGTCTATCAGGACAGAACCTTCTATCATTTCACACCCAAAGACAACTTTATAGGTTTTTCCAAGGGAATGCAGGTCAGGTGTGAAGGCAGGAGCGTTCCGCTTTCTCCAAAGCTCGGTTGTCCTCAGGATGACAGACTGTGCCAACTTCTGACCGGGCTGAAAACATCTGAACAGAAGCTCAAAGCCGTACAGGCGAACGGTCAAGCCCTGGAAAAGCTTGTCTCTATTCCCCGGCCGGCTGCTTTGGATGCGAAGGTGATGATCGATGCAGCCAAAGAGATAGGAGAGGCTCAGGCCGGGCTTTCCATGCAGGAAAGCCTGCTGAAAGAGGAGGTGCGACTGAAAGAAAACGCCTTTCTCAGACAGGCACCTGCCAAGCAGGCTCTGGAAATGCAAGAAGCATGCAGCAAGGAGGTGGAACTGGTCATCCCTTACGGGTATGTCTCTTTCTCTACACACTATGAGGCAATGATCCAGGATCAAAATGAGATCTCGGTCACACAATACCTCTCTGTCACCAATAGAAGCGGTATCGATATCAAAGCGCAGACAGCGATGTTCTACTACCGTGCTGCCGGTCAATATGTGTCTCCGGTACATTTCCGTCCCTGGATCGTCAGAAAGTATGAACCCACAGCAAACGCAGCTTCCCCGGCGCCTCTGGCCAAAAAAGCAAAAATGGAAAGGGCAGTGATGGCGGAAGATCGAGCGTATGGTTTGGCACCGATCGCTCTATATGAAGATGCAAGAGAGTACAGGATCAACGATCTCAGCCTCCCTTCGACCGGAGTTCCGATCGAGGTGGAGGTACTGAAGTGGAAAGCACCTGTATCCTGTGAAGTGCGTGCCTATCCCTATGAGAGGAGCAAGGCCTTTCATATCTGTTCCTTTCAGCCGAAATATCAGATAGACCGCCACGAATGGAAAGTGAGATCAGCTGAAGCGGTCATCAATGAAAATGCGGCAGGGGAGTACAGGGAGGGGCAATACCAGCTTTATACCAAGGCGGAAGAGGATCTCCAGATCGTGCGCAAAAAGATAGTAGAAAAAGAACGGGAGACAGGTATTTTTGGCGGTACCGTACGTAAAAAAGACGGTTTTACACTGACGCTCACCAACAAATCCGATAAAGAAAAAAGTTTCACGGTCATAGAACGCATACCGACTTCAACGACGGAAGAGATCCGGTCAAAACTGCTGGCTGTCACTTCTGAGAAAAAAGTAGACTATCGGTCACTGGAAGAGGGGAAAATAGAGATGAAACTTACGCTGGCACCCTATGAGACCAAAGTGATAGAGGTACGTTTCGAGATATCGCATGATAAAGAGTTGAAAGTGGATTATTAAAAGAGGGGAATAGAAGGGGATAGTTGCAGGCGAAGCGCCTGCAAATCACTATTAGAGTGGAGTTACGTTTTCAGCTTGTGGGCCTTTTTGACCTTCACCAACTTCAAATGTTACTGCTTGACCTTCAGCAAGTGTTACACGCCCGCCGTTAGGATTGTTTACTTGACGAAAATGTACAAATACATCATCTCCACCATTCTCTTGTTGGATGAATCCGTAACCTTTTTCATCATTGAACCATTTAACTGTACCGTTGACTGTTTCTGCCATTGTTATACCTTTGGGTAAAATTTACACTTCTAGGGTTTCCCTATTCAAGCGGAATCTAAAATCGGAGAGAGTCTTTCGGGGGTCTAGCAATAACACTTAACACACGATAGATGAACTCGAACCTATCTTTCATCAAATATATTGTAGCTTATTTTTTAAGATATAAGCTTACATAAAAAAATATATTTATTTAAATTTATTTTATAGGGTCGATTAGGGGCAAATGCCCCCTTATTGCGTGATCATTATCGTAGTTCTGTCAATTTCAAAAAGAGTTGGTTCATCTCTTCCAGCGATCTCTTTGCCAGTTTCTGGACCTCATCTTTAGATCTGTCATACATTTGGGTAAGATCTTTTTGTTTCTCTGACCAGAGATCTTCGCTTTCCATTTTGGCAAGATGTGCTCTCAGTGCCGCAATGTCCAGCTCTTCCTGCAGACCATTGGAAACCTTATGCGTGAAATTGTCCATGGTGCCTTTAAGCTTCTCTATCTGGTCTCGTGCTTCCATCACGCCCAAATGCGCTTTGAGCTCGGCTTCCTCTTCAAAATGATCGTAGGCATCTTCAAGTTTGCCTTTGACACGCGAAAGACGCTTTTTCAGATCAAGCCAAAACACGGTCGCATCTTCGCTGAGATCTTCACTGAACGATTCTATCTTCTCTTCCGCTTTCTCCAGTGACTTTTGAGACTCTGAGATAAGCGCTTTAAACTCTTTTTTCATTCCTGACTCCTTCTGCTGTGATCATTTTGATTATTATAGCATGATAATTTGGTCTTATGTGATCGATTAAGAGGCTGCGCTTCTATTTATCTCTTTCAAGCCATCGGCCCAATGGTTCGAGTTCATCCAAATGTTTCGGTTCTGTTCTTAACACATCGGCTAAACTTTTGACACCCATAGAGAGAAGGTACTGCAGATTGTCATCAAAGGTGGCTTTATCTATGACATAGATATTATCCTTGTGGACCTCGAACATATATCCGCCATTGGGAATAGGGGTCATCGAAAGGGTCACGGTATAGTGGTCTTTGATGATGCTCTCTTTCTGTGAGTACATCAGACCTATGTTGTAGCCTTCATTGGCAAACCCTCTGATCGCAACAACGAGCACTTTATTTTCTCCATCTTTGGAGGAGTTGAAGATATTGATGATGTCTTTGATCGTCTGGTACCCCGGGATCTTCCTCAGTATGGATTCAAAGAATCCGATCAGTTTTGTCTTCATCAGGTGCCCCATGATATACAGAAGAAAGAGGAAGATGCTCAGGGCCAGCAATATCCACATGAACTGATGGTTCTCGGGTACAAAGCCGACCCATTCGAACATCCATTTTGTCAGCAGTTCGATCTTGCCATAGAGCCAAAGCAGTACGGTGACGACGATAATTACGGGCAGCAGTCCGAAAAAACCCTGAAGTGCGGTTTGTAAAAAGTGTTTGATCAGTTTGTAGTTCATGGATAGAGTTCCTTAGATGGTGATGAAAGATAGTTTACACTAAATTGGCTTGTATCTGGTCATAAGGAGTAGCGTGGTAAAGCAGGATGAAGTGTTCCCAGTGACCTTTTAAGAGAGAGGTGCACGGGAAAGATCAGTCTTGGGGAGGAAGCGCCTTGACGGCAGCCGGAGAGATCGGTTACCGATTATTCATACGGCTCTTCATAGTAACCGTTCTTCCAATACTTCGCAAACCACATCGCTACTTTTCCTTTACCCATAGGCGGTTTGGAAGTGAACTCCCATGACAAAGAGGTATCTCCAAAATAGTAATCCTCGTGTGCATCGAAAAGTTCCTGTGCCTCTTCTCTCTCCAGGTCTTCACAATACTGTAAGGGTTCGCTCAAGTCCTTTTTAAGGAACGCTGCACCGTGACCCTGGTAATTGATACCGCCATCCGCTGCATTTTCGTCATATAGGGTATGTTCTGTTTTTAGATCTATGATTGCCATGATTGTCCTTTTTTCTTCTGAAGCGGCCGCTTCTGTTGATATGGGCGCATTGTAATATATTTTTGGTTAAGTTCTTCAATCCGGAGATAAATATGCTTTTTACTCCAAGCTTTTGAGCCAGATCTCTACATCCGCATCACTGGCCATCTTCCAGTCGGCTCTCGGGCTCAAAGAGATGGTACCGACTTTCGGACCGTCAGGCATACACGAGCGTTTGAACTGCTGGGTAAAGAAGCGTCTTAAAAAGAGTTTGAGCCATTTGGTGATGGTCTCTTCATCATATTTGCCGTCAAAGGCCAGCTGCGCCAGGTAGCGTATCTTGGTCGGATGCGCCCCGTACTTGACGAAATGGTAGAGGAAGAAGTCATGCAGCTCATAGGCGCCGACGATCTCTTCTGTTGCCTGGACGATCTGATCATCCACATGCGGAAGCAGTTCGGGACTGATAGGGGTATTGAGGATATCATCGATGAGTTCCGCGATGGCGGCATTGGATTTGAAATACGCTATCACATACTGGATCAGTGTTTTAGGGATGCCTGAGTTGAGCGCATACATGCTCATATGGTCCCCATTGTATGTGGACCAGCCCAAAGCGATCTCACTGAGGTCGCCCGTACCGATCACCAGGCCGCCTTCCTTGTTCGCCGTGTTCATCAGGATAGAGGTTCTTGCCCTTGCCTGCACATTCTCATAGGTGACTGTGTGTTCATTGACGTCGTGTTCTATGGCTTCGAACTCTTTGTGGGAGATCTCTGTCACATCGATGGTCTTGAAGGTCACACCCAGGGCTTCGCAGAGTTTGACGGCGTTGGACTTCGTACGGCTGGTGGTACCGAATCCGGGCATCGTGATGGCAATGATGTCTTTGACATCCCAGCCCATCATTTCAAAGGCCTTATGGGTAGAGAGCAGGGCAAGGGTAGAGTCCAGCCCGCCGGAGATGCCGATGACTGCTTTTTTGATATGTGCATGGCGCATACGCTTGATGAGCCCATGGGCCTGGATATGCACGATCTCGTCACAGCGGTGCTCTTTCTCCGCATAGCGTGAAGGAACGAATGGCAGCGGGTTGATCTCGCGCTCGATCCGGGTGATGTCTGGCAGTGTTCCGACTTTGATCAGCCGTGTGCTTTTGCGTCTTCCGTCGGAGTAGCTTGTCTCGTTGATCCTGAGCCAGCGTAGTCGTTCCAGGTCGACATCGGCGGTAATGATACTGTTCTCGAGACTGAAACGCTCGTTTTGCGCCAGGGTAGCACCATATTCGCAGATGAGCGCATGCCCTCCAAAGACCGTATCGGTCGTGGATTCACCCACTCCGGCAGAGGCGTAGACATAGGCAGCCATACAGCGCCCGCTCTGAGTACGCACCAGCTCTTCACGGTATTCTGCCTTGCCTATCAGCTCGTTGCTTGCCGAGAGGTTGAAAAGGAGGTTGGCACCGTTGCTGGCCATGTGGTTGGAAGGAGGGGTCACTGCCCAGAGGTCTTCGCAGATCTCTACAGCGAAGGTCATGTCCTTCGCGTCCGTAAAAAGAAGGTCCACGCCGAAAGGCACCTCTTCGTCAAGTAAAAAGGCTGTGGTCTGCTTGATATCTCTGCCGCTTACGAACTGGCGTTTTTCGTAGAACTCTTTTTTGTTGGGGAGGTAGGATTTGGGTACCAGACCGAGTATCTTTCCGTTCTGAAGCACGGCTGCGCAGTTGTAGAGCCTGTCAGCCTGGAGCAGTGCGACACCTACGATGGCGATGGTGTTGACGGTTTTGGTAGCAGTCAAAATCGTTTCGAGTGCGTCATTTTGAGATGCGATGAGGGTCTGGTTCAAGTGAAGGTCACTGGCGGTGTATCCTGTCAGTGTAAGTTCTGGAAATACAACGACACTGACCTCTTTGGCATGTGCTTCCTGGATAAGTGTTATGATCTCTTCGGCATTCTGAGCCGGATTTGCTACGATGGTCTTGTTGACTGCTGCTGCCACTCTATAGTATCCGTACATTTTCACTCCAATTAATAAAAATATGTCGTGGCGAACGCCCTTGACAGCGGAGCGATTCGAGAGCCACGACGATTTTTTGCTTCGTTTTTTCTAAAAAAATGAAGAGAGAAACAACGCCTCAGTCAAAATGATAGGAAATAAAGCAAACAAAGATTAGTCTCTTGACTCAACTACTTCGATACTGAGGATGTCATCATTCTGCTGGATCTGGTCAAGCACCATGAAAGAATCCGTATCATCTTCTTCGATCGCACCGAATACCGTATGTACACCATCCAGGTGCGGAGTTGCTACAAACGTGATGAAGAACTGGCTTCCGCCTGTGTTCGGTCCTGCGTGTGCCATAGAAAGAACACCTCTTCTGTGCGGGTGTGTGCTGGTGTCCGTTTCACAGGCTATCTGCCAGCCCGGTCCGCCTGTACCTGCCATAGCAGGATTGTCTTTAGAGTGAGGACAGCCGCCCTGTGCCATGAATCCTGGGATCACTCTGTGGAACTTCAGTCCGTTGTAGAATCCTGTTTCTGCAAGGTGCGCGAAGTTTGCAACCGTGTTCGGTGCCTCATCTTTAAACAGTTTAGCCCAGATCACCCCTTTAGAAGTGGTGAATTTGGCATAGTTGTAGGTATCCATGACAGATTGTACGATATCGTATCTTTTTGTTTCTCTTCCAAACATAGTGTTTAGTCCTTATATATTTAAATTAGGTTATCATTATACCCAAAGAAAGTTCAATTAAAAAAAGTTCAATAAAAAAGATTAGAGGTTTTAAGTATGGAACTATGTGTAGCACTTGATCTGCCGTCGGCTGAAGAGAACCTGGCACTTGCCCGGTCGCTCAAATCGTACAATGTCTGGATGAAGGTGGGGTTCCGTGCCTACATCCGTGACGGCAAACCTTTTATAGAAGCGTTAAAAGCGATCAACCCTGATTTCAAGATATTTCTAGACCTCAAACTCTACGACATTCCCAACACGATGGCGGACGCGGCTGAAGAGATCACCAGACTGGGTGTAGACATGTTCAACATCCATGCCTCTGCAGGTGCGGTGGCGATGAAAACGGTGATGGAGCGTCTCTCCACCTATGATAAAAGGCCTTTGGTGCTGGCAGTGACGGCACTGACCTCTTTTGACGAAGCGAATTTCCAGAGCGTCTACGAAAAAAGCATCGATGAAAAGGCCGAGCAGTTCGCGAAGATGAGCTATGAGAACGGTCTGGACGGTGTGGTGTGTTCCGCCTATGAGAGCAGGGCCATCAAAAAGGCCACGTCCGAGGAGTTCCTGACGCTCTGTCCGGGTATCCGGCCCTTCGGCGAAGATGCGGGAGACCAGCAGCGCGTCGCAACGCTGGACCTTGCAAAGCAGGAGGGGGTAGACTTTCCTGTGGTAGGAAGACCCATCTATAAAGACAGTGACCCTAAGAAAAAAGTAGAAGAGATCCTCAAGGAGATCGTTACTTTTTGATCTCTACTTATTGATCTCTTTTTGGGGTTTGGCCAGATCAACGGCCTGATCCATCCCCTTCATCATGAAATACGCGCCCAGAGCAAAGAGTGCCAGTATGATAATCGGTGTCAGTTTTTTTAACATGTTGGAACCTTGTTTTAAAAAGATAGTATCTAATGATAATCAGTTTTTCAGTGATTTTCCTAAAAAATAATTGATCAAAGTGAAAAAAAATCAATTTAGACAAGATTGATATTATTTTAAGCTTCCATTTACCCCGTTCCTATTATAATCTCATCCACAAAACACACGGACAGTTGGGTGAGTTGGCTGAAACCACATCCCTGCTAAGGATGCGTACTCGTAAGGGTACCGAGGGTTCGAATCCCTCACTGTCCGCCATTAAAAAAACTTATAATTCTTCATAAAAATCCTTATAATATATCAAATTCCCTTGACATCGTACTAAATAAGTTAATTAGATTTAAATTTCGAAAATAGCAATTTAATGATAATTAATTAAATATTTGTACTTATTTAGACTAAAAGTGGCCAATTAAGTGGCTGATCTTATAGTTTAAACTTTTCCGGCCACTTTAGATAATAATTTTTCCGGCCACTTTCAACATAAACACTATATTTTATGTTTCATAAGATAGGTACTTTAACTATAATTGGCCAATTAAGTGGCCGAAATTAGCATTGTTTAATACTGATGCCCAGGGAATAAGCCCATAAGTGGTCAAATGTCTATCCCTAACTAACCGCCATAAAATTGATAAGGTGCAACTAATTGATTGAAATAGAAATGTAAGATTGAAGCTATACATGATAAACTAATTAAATTTATTTAAAAAGGGAAGAGTAATGAAAAATCAATTTAAAGGTTTTTATTCTCCATCAACTCATAATTATAAAAGTATGTGGGAATCTGATAAGACTTTATTTGTCTTTGATACAAATGTACTATTAAACCTTTATGCTTATACAAAGGATACTAGAAAAGATTTTTTTAAAATTATGGATAAAGTATCAGATCGTATATGGCTACCTTACCATGTAGGATTAGAATATCAAAAAAACAGACTATCAATTATAAAAATTGAAAAAAGTATTTTTAATCAGATAAATAAATATATAGAAAATATTGAAAAAGTATCATCACTTGAGAAAATAAAAGAATTGAAATTACATCAACGTTTTCCAGAGTTAGAAAGTGAAACAGAAAATATGGTAAAAAAAATTCATGATACTTTAAAAATATATAAGAAAGAAGTCGTATCTGTAAATAAATTACAACCTGATGTTAGATCACATGATAAGATAAGAACCGTAATAGATACATTATTTGAAGAAAAAGTTGGTGAAAAGCCTGAAAACCAAGAATGGTTAGACAAGCTATATAAAGAAGGTGAAAAAAGATATTCTAATAAATTTCCACCTGGCTATGAAGATGAAAAAGAGAAAAAGGATCATAAAAGTTTTTCATATGACGGATTAAATTATATTCCTATGTATGGTGACTTAATTATTTGGAAGCAAATTATAGAAAAAGCTGAAAACAGTGAGTATGAAAATTTGATTTTTATTACAGATGATGTAAAGGAAGATTGGTGGTACATCATAGACTCTAATGGTACAAAAAGGATTGGAGCAAGAGCTGAATTACGTGAAGAAATATGTAATCAGACAGATATAAATAATTTTGAAATATTAAATACAACAATGTTTTTAGAAGATGGTAATAAGTTTTTAGATACAACTATTACAAGTGACTCTATTAATGAAACTAAAAAGAAGTTTGAAAATGAAAGGGATAAATATAGAACTATTTCTGAAATTGCTGATAGATATACTGAATTAGAGAAATATATTTCTAAGACATCTAGTCTTGATGAATATCAAAAGTCATTAAAAAAAGACCTTGATAATATATATGACTCAGATATTTATCAAAAGTTATTTAAAGACCTTTATGATCTAAATGTTAATAACTCATACAGTATTGATGAAGATTATCTAAAGTCATTAAAAGACTTTTATAATATAAAAGTTAATAACTCATACAGTATTGATGAAGATTATCTAAAGAAACTCCAAGAACTTGGTAAGGCTTTTAAAGACAAAAAAAAGAAAGATGATTAAGTAAACTGTTATTTATATTTTGACACTTTTTCGAGGTTATACTAGATTTTTACATCAGTTGTTCACTAATATCTAGCTAGAAAATTATGTAAAGATTTTTACCTATATGAGCTAAATTTTAAAAATTAAAAGTGGCTTCTGAAATGGCTGATTTTGACTTTGTTTGAACTATATACCCTAAAACAGGGCTTCAAGTGGCCACTTGTTAATTCCTCACTGTCCGCCACTTTAATCCCCTATATACCGTATATACCGTATATAAATCACTTTTTTAAATTTTGTTACAACAAATGCATGATTTGATGTTTGTTCTAAATAAGTGTCCATCAAAGAGGGGTCATTCCAAACTGTTAATGTCGGGAGGAAACGAGTAGAATAAAAACAAGACGAGACAAATAGCTTTAACTATGCTATACTAATATTTTTTAATAAAATTTGTGAGGAAAAACAATGGATAATACAAAAAGAAAATATCTAAAAGGTTTATATATCCTGATGGGCATGCAACTGGCATGGATCATCATAACAGTATTGTCTTATCAGTTGATCATTCTAGACAAATATACGTCATGGGTCGATCTTGCATTTTACAGCAGTATATTCACTGTATTAAATGGGTTTGCAACTATAGCATATGGACTTTATTTATACTTTTATGTATTCAGAGACAGGCTCTCCAAAAACAATATGATCGTTGCAAAAAAAGTGTTGGATCCTTTGGCTGAATTTGCAGCAAAAATGATAAAAATACTTGTCCGTGCGTTCAATGTTTCAGAGAGCGTCGGAAAGTACACCTTGATCGTATCTGGTTCTTTTGTCGTGCTGTTCCCTCCGATAGTCAGTTTAATGTACGAAAGCTATTTTGCTTTTTTCCTATTGATCATATTTTATGGTTATGTAACGATTTACAGAAATATTTTTATCGAAGCTGTCAAAAGCAGACTAAGTGATCACGTGAAAGTTAGACTAAAAGATGTAGAGTGGATATAAATAGTCAAAATAATTTTTTAAAGCATATTCAATTATTACAACCCTATAGATTTATACATTTTTAATTCGTTCGAGCTCTTCCGATGTGAAGTGATGATCTTATCTGATAATAGCAACCAAATTAAAGGGAAGTTTAAAAGGGGAGGAGTTCACATGAAAAAATTTCATGTGTTTGGTTGCTATGTAAGAAGAAGTGTACACGATGTACACTAACGGTAAGTAAACATTGTTATACTTTTAAAGAGAAAACCTAGAAATATAAGGATCAAATGTATGTTAGAGTACGATAGAGAGCATATTCTTCATCCTTATGCACCTTCCAACCCCTCCATAGATATGACCTTTGTCAGATCGGCCAGGGGTGTCTACCTTGAGCTGGAAGACGGAAAGAAGATCATCGATGGCATGTCCTCCTGGTGGTCGGTCATCCATGGCTACAATGTGGAGGCTTTAAACAATGCTGCGGCAGAGCAGCTTTCAAAAATGTCTCATGTGATGTTCGGGGGCATTACGCATGAACCGGCGATCAAGCTGGCAAAAACGCTGATCGACATTACCGACGACGCTTTGGAACGGGTCTTTTTCAGTGATTCGGGTTCTGTGAGCGTTGAGGTGGCCTTGAAAATGGCATTTCAGTACTGGAGTTCGCAGGGGAACAGCCAAAAAAGCAAGATCCTGGCATTCTATAAAGGGTACCATGGTGATACCTTCGGAGCCATGAGCGTCTGTGATCCTGTCACGGGGATGCACTCGGTCTTTGAGAAGATACTGCATAAGAACATCTTTGCAGAGGCTCCGGGGTGTGCGTATGATGAAGCGTGGGATGATAGGTACATCGCCGACTTCGCCTCGAAGCTGGAGCAGCACCACCGTGAGATCGCTGCCGTAATACTCGAACCCATCGTGCAGGGCGCGGGCGGGATGAGGATCTACTCACCCCGGTTTTTAAAAGAAGTAAGCGCGCTGTGCGATGCCTATGATGTGCTGCTGATACTTGATGAGGTCGCTACAGGGTTCGGCAGGACAGGTAAATTGTTCGCGTACGAGCATGCGGGTGTCTCCCCGGATATTTTATGTGTCGGCAAGGCGCTGACGGGCGGTTACATGTCACTCGCAGCGACACTCACGACCAAAAAAGTGATGGCCGGCGTGGAGTCCAACGGCAATGTGCTGATGCACGGGCCGACCTTTATGGCGAATCCGCTGGCGTGCAGTGTTGCCAATGCAAGTCTGGCATTGCTGCTTGATTCCCCCTGGCAGCAGAGGGTTTTAGCGATAGAGGCACAGCTCAAAGCGGAGCTGGCTGCGTGCAACGACCTTGACATTGTCAAAGAGGTGCGTGTGCTGGGTGCCATAGGTGTTGTGGAGCTCAACCGGGATGTGGATCTGGCATGGATGACACCGAAGTTCATTGAAAACGGTGTATGGATCAGGCCATTTTTGAACCTTGTCTATATCATGCCGCCCTATGTCACTTCGCGTGAAGAGTTAACGCAGATCACGCAAGCGATCCATGCTGTGATCAAAGAATTTGAAGCTTCTAGATAAACAGCGTCAAACAACATATAAAGGAGAAAAAAATGTTTCCAGGATTACCGCTCAGAAAAGGGTTCTCAATGAAAGTGAAAGGTGCAGTGCATCTTAATCGTCCGGACCTGCATATATTAGCCGCAGAACTGGGTATCAGCGAGAGGGATGTACTTTTAAACGATGACATACTGACTGTATACAACACATCCAAGGAGTGCCAGGAGATCGTAGACGACAATGCTTTGGTCCCGATGGTCGCACTCACCCTGAATATCCCTGCTGAAGACATCAGTGAGTTGAAAGAGGTGGAAGAAGAACCGATGGAGATGGACTTTGACCTGGATGATATGGACATGGACGATCTGTAGCCTATCAGCGGTTCTTCCTGTTCCCGGCCTGCCGCGTCATGCCGATGGGAACAGGAAATGCGAAAACCTACAGTCCTACAAGGCCTTTTCGAGGATCTCTCTCAGCACGGCTTTGGTATAGGTTTCAGCAAGGCCGAAAGCTTCTGCATTACCGTAGGCATTCTCCACGATCGCATCAAGATCACTCTCTTTGATAGAGAACTGTGAAAGCCTCGTCGGGGTACCGACCTTGTTGAACCATGACTCCAGTGCCTCTATCCCTTCCATGGCGTCCGAAAGTCCGAACACTTTCTGTGAGAAACGCTGGAACTGCCCTTCGTTCTGCGACACGTACCATTTCATCCAGGCAGGCATGACGACCGAAAGACCCGCGCCGTGCGGCACATTGAAAAGTGCAGAAAGCGTATGCTCGATCATATGGTTCGGGAAACTGTATCCTTCCAGACCCAGATAGGTCGTACCGTTCAGCGCCTGCGTCGCTGCCCAGGCGAACTCTCCGCGTGCGTCATAGTCATCCCGGTCTGCCAGCAGCGTTTCCGTGGTATTGATGACCGTGGTAATGTTCGCTTCCACATAGGCAGCGATGATATCCGGATGTGAAGAGGCAGTAAAGTACCCCTCTATGGAGTGGGCGATGACATCCGCCGCAGAGTAGACGAGGTACTCTTCGGAGACCGACTTTTGAAGTTCTGGATTGATGACGGATACCCTTGGGTAGAGGTGCGGTGAAGCAATAGAGTATTTTTGTTTCGTTTCCTCGTTCGTCACCACGGCAAACGTGTTCATTTCGCTTCCAGACGCTGCAAGGGTGATGATGTCATAGACCGGCAGCGCCTTTTCGATCACACTCTTTCCGATAAAGAAGTCCCATACATCGCCGTCATACAGGGCACCGGCCGCTATGGCCTTTGCGCTGTCCAGTACGGAACCGCCGCCGACACTGAGGATGGCCTCCGCATGGTGTGCCTTTGCCAGATCTACGGCCTCATACACTTTTGAGAGCACCGGGTTGCTGACGATACCTCCCAACTCAACATATTCGATCCCGTTCTCTTCCAGGCTGGCTACTACAGTGTCGAACAGACCGTCTCTTTTGATACGGTCACTTCCATAGGCAAGGAGCACTTTTTTGATATTGTCTTCAGCGATATACGCGCCGATCTCTTTTTCTTTCTCTTTTCCAAACGCTATTTTTGTCGGATTTTGATAGGTGAAATTGACCATTGTTGATCTCCTTATTGGTGTTGATATAGGGGCTATTATAGCTCATCATCCTCAAAGTTCCATGGATGATGTTCCTGTGTCCATCTTCTATCTTCTTATGATAGTGTTAACATGGTACCGTTATAGAAGTAGGTTCCCAGTCCCAAGGTAAACAGCAGGTTTCCGTAAAGTGCATGAGCGACCGAGACAAGGAGTGTGGAGCGTGTTCTTTCATACATGGCAGCAAAGAGAAACCCTCCCGCAGCAGTAAGCAGGACCGCTACCCAGTTTTGGAAAATGACATGCATGTAGCCAAAGAGCAGGGCGTTTACAGTGATCATCTGCCATTTTTGTTGAAAAAGCATCCTGTAGCGGTGAAAAAAGAAGGTCCTGTAGAGCAGCTCCTGGGGATAGACAGAGAGAAGCGGGTAGAGGATCACGATCAGCGCCCAGAGCAGAGGATCTTTTTTGAGCAGGGAAAAAAGATGGTCAGGACTGAAAAAGTAGACCAAAGCCACCATCACCGCTGCAATGAGGATAAATTGTTTCAGTACGAGCCTGTAGTTTTTTTTGAGTTCGGATGCGTGCCATAGCGTATCCCGGTCAAAGGATCTGTCTTTGAAAAGAGCCCAGATACTGAAAACAACGACCACCCACAAAAAGGGGAGAACAGGCACCGGAAGCAGTGCATAGATAGCGGCGGGAACGATAACGAAAATACCGAGGAGCTCACTGACAAGATAGGTGCGTGAGTGCATCAGTGATCCGTATATGCCGGTATGGTCCATAAAACAACCTCCACACTTTTGTAGGGTACATTATATCGAAGCGTGGTAACAATGTGAACAGAATTGGTAATAAATAGGCATCGGTCACTCTAAGTTCTGTCTTACATGTTATAATTGAACGATTAAGACTTAAAATACGTGCAAGGGGTACAGGATATGGCCATTAACGAAATTCCGGTAGACCAGCGGGTGATCGATATCGATTCCCGCCGTTTTGCTTCCATAGAAAAAGCGCTGGTCGAACTGATCACCAACAGTGACGACAGTTATGCCCGGCTGGAAAAGGCAGGCAGATCAACGACAGGCGAGATCTCCGTTCAGTATGAAAGACATCAGAAAGGCGCATTACTGGTCGTGACCGACAAGGCGGAAGGGATGTCCTTCGAGCAGGTACGGCGTATATTGACCTATGGCGGTGCGCACAGTCCTCTGGCACGCGGCGAGAGCGGAGGTCGCGGTTATTTCGGGCGAGGTCTGAAACAGGCTATTTATGGTCTCGGACACGGATGGATAGAGACCATCCAAAACGGACGGATTTCGCGTATAGAGCTTTTCAGGAGTGAAAACGGCGGTTACATCTATGACGACTGGAGCGGTGACCGGCCGGCCCTGTCCAGTGACTACAGCCGTCTTGGCATCGATGAGAATGGCACCCAGGTGACGATCGTCGTCGAGAACGCGCATGTGAACATCTCCCGCTACGGATCCCTCGTGCAGTCGGTCTCCAATAACATCTACCTGCGCGATGTGCTTGAGCGGCGCAAGGTGGAGCTGGTGAACCTGCAGCGGGGCAGGGAGCTGGAGAAGAGCGGGCAGGTCCGCTATGAAGAACCGCCCTCGATGCTGCTGCTGGGCCCGGACGAAACGGGACACTTCGAGTATCAGAACGCCCTGTACCCCTTCACGCTCACGCTGAAACGTGCGTTAGATACAGAACTGACGCCCAGCGGTGACGAACGGACGAACGGACTGGTCGTCATTTCCGACATGGCCGTACTGGACTGCCAGCTCTTCGACTATGAGAATCAGGTGGGGACAGAGTACCTTTTTGGTACCGTGCGCTGTCCCGCACTGATCGAAAAACTGGGTCAGGGCATGGCCATCATCAGTGATGAAAGAGAGGGGCTGAACCATAAGGACCCTTTCGTGCATGCCTTTTCAAGGGCCGTCAGCACCATGATCTCATCCTCTGTGCTGGCAGAACAGGAAAAACTGAAACATCTTGAGCGTGCCTCGACCTCGGAGCGGACCAATCATATGATAGAGCATCTGCTTGAGCGTATGAATCTGGCCGCAGCCCGGGACCTGGGCATCATGCTGCCGGCCGATGCCAGTGAGCCTGTCTCCGCAGGCGGGGGAGAAGTTTCGGACCTGCTGCGTTTCACTACCCCTTTTTATTACCGGAAGCTCGACCATCCTTTCCATGTCGCACTGCTGATAGATCCCGCTCAGTTCCCGGAGGATGAAGTACTGCAATTCGAGTACACGTTGCCCGAATCGATGCGTATCGAACCAATACCTGCGGAAATACCGATACGCGAACTGGGTGATACGCACAGGATAGAATGGACGGTGACAGGCCGAACAGCTGGAGAAAACGGCAGGATCATGGTGCGGGCGGGAAGCTACTGGGCGTGGTGCGAGATCGTGGTCGCGGAGCATACCTCCCATCACAGCCATAGTACATCGGCCCATGCTGCCAAAAGGAGAGTGCCCAGGGACCACGGCGCGGACATGTTCGCAGGGTATGAACTTCGCAATCTGGAGAATGAGCTGAACAGGGCCGTATACAGTCCGGAAGAACGGAAGATCATCATCAATACAGGTGCACCGACGGTACAGCTCTATGTGGACGGCCGAGGACATTTCCGGGATTCCGCAAGGCTGCTGCTGGCGGAGCTTTTCATGGATGTGATCTCAGATGAACTCGCCCATCGCCTGATAGAAAGAACGGGGCAGAAAGGTGACATGGAAGCCTATCACGCTGCGAAGATGGATATCATCCGCCGCTACGGCAGCGATATTCATCTTTCTTTTCTTAAGACGTAAGAGCTTACAGACTAAAAATTATAATCGAGCTGTACCCAGTATTTGGTGACATCCTCTTGTGCTGCGCTGATCACAGAGTCCGATTCTCCTGAAAAGAACGCTGCTTTTGCAAGAAAGTTCAGATCTTTTGAGAACGTATACGTATAAAGCAGATCCAGTTCTGTGCCTGCATCATCACTCAGTATGCCGTCTGTCTCCTGTGTACTGAATGTATGGTAGATCGCAAGCACTTGACCGAACGTTGGATTCGCATAACCGATCTTTGCATACATATCATCCAGACCGTAGGTATTGCTTCCGCCTGTATAGCCTAAAAATACATCTGCAAATCCCTGCCATTTATGCAGCGTGGCAAGTGGTGTGGTGAAACCGTGCGTATTTTCATCGGCATCTCCCATGGACTCATAGGCAGCACCAAGGATCAGCCCATGGTAGTTGGTACCGATATCACCTCTAAAATACATTGCATCTACCTGAGGTTCACCGGCATTTTCGTACTCTATACTTGCATCCTTCTGGGTCGCTACTTCTGCAATATAGTTGATGATACCAATTTTACCTGATGCCATCAGACCGTAGGTATCGCTGTTGGATCCCAACAAATATCCATACGCAGAGAGTTTAAGTTCCGGCATTGCCTTATAATCTGCATGAAGTAGTACGCTTTTGGTTCCACCAGAAAGTGTATCCATAATACCATAGCGTTCAGTCAGGTAGGCCGCCATGAGATCCACATTTTCCAACGAGCTATTTTTCAGGGTATACCCCATGAAGGTCTGAGGCATCTGTCTCCAGCCTACAGCCCCTATAAATCTCTGGTCATCAAGGTTGATCATCTGGCGTCCTGCACGCATAAGGGTATCTCCCATTTTATAGTCCAGATAGGCCTGGGTGATACGTTCGTTCTGCGGGTCTGCGATCAAGGCATATCCCGCTTGTTCCGGTGCATACTCATCATATCCGAAGTTGGTAACCGCCATGATCTGACCAAACGCACTCAGCCCCTCAATGGCGCCGATATCCGCACCTGCCGATAATGCGAAACGGGTGGTGATCGCATCGGCTTCATCCTTGACACTGTCATCAGCAAATTCATAACGTGTGCGAAGCTCGCCGCTGTATCTGACATCTGTAAATATCCCTGTATCCGTTCCTTTTTCCGTTTCCGCCTTTACAGGCTCTTGTGGTAGAACTTCTCCTCCGGCCATAGCCATCACTGATGCAGCTATAGACAATAAAATTTTCTTTTTCATCGTTTTATTCCTTTATTTTTTTAATGAAATCTCTTTGTTCTTTCCCCGCAGTATGTTTTAAGTCTATCTTACTCATCCTCCTTTGCAAATTTTTCATAGAGGAAACTCAGTATGGCTTCTCTGCACCGTGTGTACTCAGGGTCTTTTTGAAGTTCGACTCTGTTTCTAGGTCTGGGCAGATTCACTTCAAGTATCTCACCGATCGTGGCTTCAGGACCGTTGGTCATCATGATCACTCTGTCACTGAGCAGTACAGCTTCATCCACATCATGGGTAATGATAATAACGGTGTTTTGCACGTTCTGCTGTATTCTCATAAGGTGTTCCTGCAAATTCGCACGTGTCAGTGAATCCAGTGCACCAAAAGGTTCATCCATCAAGAGTACTTTAGGTTTGATCGCCATTGCTCTTGCAATGCCCACACGCTGTTTCATGCCGCCACTGATCTCATCTGGCAGCTTGTTTTTGGCTTGATCAAGGTTGACCATAGAGACAAATTTTTCTACTCTCTCTCTGAGCTCCTGTTTGGTAAGGTCCGGCATGACCTTTTGCACGGCCATTTCAATATTCTGATAGACACTCAGCCACGGAAGCAGAGAGTGGTTCTGGAATACGACCGCCCGATCAGGTCCCGGCCCCTTCACCTCCTTTCCCAGAAGAAATATATACCCATCGGTTTGGCCATCAAGCCCGGAGATCATATTAAGAAGCGTAGATTTACCGCATCCGCTGTGTCCGATGATGGAGATGATCTCATTTTTTCTGATCTCAAGGTTGACATCAGTCACAGCGATGTAGTCCTCTTTTCCCGGAACAGGAAATCTTTTTTCAACATTTTCCAAATGTAAAAACTTTTGTGCACCCATTATGATCTTCCTTTCTTCCTGTAGTCAAAAAAGTCTGAGACCTTACCCATCAGCAGATCCAGTATAAAACCGACAATACCGACGATCAGAATTCCTATGATGATATGGTGATAGTTGAGATTGTTGTACTCATCCCAGATCCAAAAACCGATACCGATACCTCCTGTCAGCATCTCAGCGGCCACAATGACCAGCCATGCAATTCCCAAAGAGAGTCTCATTCCTGTAAATATGAACGGAACAGCTACCGGCAGAATGATCTTTCTTATCTTTTCCATCGGCGTGAACTGTAATACCTTTGCTACATTCATATAATCCTGACTAACATTACGTACGCCAAGGGCTGTATTGATGATGATCGGCCAGATGGAGGTTACAAATATGGTGGATATCGCCGTCATATTGATATCCTGAAAGATATATAACAGAAGGGGCAGCCATGCCAGTGGTGAAACCGGTTTGAATATTTGGATAAACGGGTCAAATGCATACTGTGCACTTTTACTCATGCCGATCATCAGGCCTAGCGGTACACCTGCAAAAATTGCCAGAGTGAATCCTGCAAAAACCCTCTCTAGTGATGCGAAGATCTGCCAGAAAACTCCTTTATTATCTTCATTGACAATATAAAATGGATCGGTGAGTACCCCTTCCACTTCATCACCGTTGGAAGTCGTCCCTCCGAATGCAGAGACATAGGTATCGCCAGGGGTAGGAAAATCCTCAACTACCGCAGCAAGCCATGACCATGCAGCCAATATCACAGCAAGTACGATGACAGGGAGTATGATCTTCTTGGCAAGTTCGTTTTTCATTGTATTCCTTTTATTATTTGTGGCCAAAGTCAAAGACCATGGTGTATGTATAGCTATTTTGTGACATATTTGGGATCAGCGCACCCGGCTGGTCCGTAAGGACATACGTAAGAAGGCTGCTTGGTCTCTACCGTCCAGTTGTTTGCCTGTAAAAGCTCCTCTTTACTTACTTTTGGCGCGGTGACCTCGAAACTGTAAATATAGTCGACTGACTTGTTGGGGTCATACACCTTGCCGTCCATAAATTTGTTGTACTCATCTACACCGTCTTTCTTCCAAGGGCTGGGCGGAAGAGAGTAGCCTACCTCTTTAGCCGCTTCGGCAAACAGGTCAGGCCTGTAGACCTTTTCGATCACCTCTTTCATGTTGACCGCTTTGTCCAGCTGTCCCCAACGATACATTTGTGTGATGAACCACATACCATGGCTGTAAAATGGATATGCTGCATAGTAGTTCGCGAAAACGTTGAACATAGGGTTCGGCTCTGACTCCTGTCCTTTGAGGTATTGGAAGGTTCCGGTCATGGATTTTTCAAGTACTTTTACCGGTGCTTTGACATAGTTCGGTTTACTCAGAATCCTGGCGGCTTCCTTTCTGTTTTCCCAGCTTTCATCCAGCCACATCTGTGCTTCAATGATCGCTTTCATCACCGCTTGCGTTGTTTCCGGATACTTTTCTACAAAGTCTGCACGCGTTTGAAGCACTTTTTCAGGGTTGTTGTTCCAGATATCATAATTTGTGACGAGCGTTGAACCTTTGTTGGCCATCACGATACGTTCGTTCCATGGCTCGCCTACACAATAGCCTTCGATATTTCCGGCTATGAGGTTGGATGGCATGGTGGGAGGGGGGAACGGCTTGATCGTTGTATCTTCATCCGGTTTGATCCCCGAACTTGCCATCCAGTATCTCAGTTCGTAGTTATGGGTAGATACCGGGTGTACCATACCGAAGTTCAAAGGCTTATAGTCTGATCCTTCAGCAGCATGTTTCGCATCGATATACTTTTTAAGTGCTTCGGAACCAAGCGGACGTTTTGTCTCATCCATGCCGTACTTTTGCATCTCTTTGATGATCTTGTTCCCATAGGTAATGCCATTGCCATTGAGATCCAGTGAGAGTAATGCCTGCAGATCTGCATTTCCATTGATACCCAAAGTTGCTGCTATCGGCATACCTGCAAGGGCATGAGAAAAGTCGTACTCACCGTTGATCACTTTTTGCTGGATCCCGGGCCATCCTCCACCTTCTTTAACGACATGTACATCCAAGCCATATTTTTCAAAGAAGCCTTTTTCTTTAGCGATAACAATAGGCGCACAATCCGTAAGTGCGATAAACCCTATTTTCAATTGTTTCTTTTCAACCTCTGCCAACACGGCAGTTGTGACCAACGAGAGTCCTAATCCTATTTTCAAAACTTTTCTCAACATTTTTACTCCTTAAATTTACATAAAATGCTTTGATGTGAAAATAGTAACATAGATATAGATATTAAATAAACAATAAATTGATTAATTTTTAATCATACAATTCTTAATATTACATTAGTTCGGGTCTATAATAGTGAGAATAAAACACTAGATGAAGGTAATAAAGATGATCAAGTCAGTATGTGGATATTGCGGTGTAGGATGTGGTTTGGAATATGATGAGAAACAGCTCATAGGTAATATAGCGTATCCTGTAAACCAGGGGAATCTTTGTTCCAAAGGCATCTCAGAACTGGTAAGCATGCAAACACCGACCAGGCTACTAAGACCCTATATCAGAAAAACAATAGAGGAAACGTTTGAACAATCTGATTGGGATGAGACACTGTCATATATCGCAGAGCGTATCCAAAACACTTCTAAAGAAAAAATAGGGTTTTACCTCTCCGGACAACTCTTGACGGAAGATTATTATATAGCCAATAAACTGGCTAAAGGGTTTATAGGTACCAACAATGTCGATACGAACAGCCGTACCTGTATGGCAAGTGCAGTCGTTGCCTATAAAAAGGCCATAGGTGCAGATTTTGTACCGGTACGGATGGATGATATATTCAAATCAGATCTGCTCATATTGACCGGTGCAAATACGGCAGAGGCCCATGTCGTGTTTCATAACAGGATCAAAAAAGCCAAAAAGAATGGTCTGAAAGTAGTAGTCATAGATCCTAGAAGGACAGATACGGCAAATATAGCGGACCTCTATCTTTCCATAAAACCGGGCAGTGATATCGATTTTTTCAATCTGATATCCAAACGTTTGATAGATGAAGAGAAATATGATAAAGCGTTCGTCGCAGAACATATCAATAACTTCGAGCTGCTAAAGAACAAGTTCAAGCGTGTCCCTGTGACCAAGATGCTTAAGCGTACAGGGCTGTCACAGAAGGCGTTTGATGTATTCTGGGAACTGTATACAGAAAGCAGCAATATCATCACCGCATGGACCATGGGCCTGAACCAGTCCGTACAGGGGGTAGATAAAAACCTCGCACTGCTCAATACCCATCTGCTGACAGGAAATATATTCAAAGAAGGCTGCGGGCCACTTAGCCTTACCGGGCAGCCTAACGCGATGGGTGGCAGAGAGGTTGGCGGGCTTTCGACCATGCTGGCTGTCCATCTTGGCTTTGATGAAGAGAGTATACAAAAGGTTTCGAAGTTCTGGAAGACGGATAAGATCGACAGCAAACCCGGGCTGACCTCTACTCAGATGCTGGAAGCAGAACTGGATGTCCTCATTATATGTCATACGGATCCTATCTATCATCTCCCGAACAGAAGGAGGGTAGAGGAGCAGATCGCCAAGATCCCTCTGGTCGTCGAGATCAATGCCTATGACAACTCCGAGACTGGCAGATATGCACATATCAGGCTTCCTGCGGCACCCTGGGGCGAGAAAGAGGGAACACAGACCAACCTCGACCGTACCATTACCAAACAAGAGCGTCTCACCAGAACATCCATTGACTGCAAACCCGACTGGGAGATATTTCAGCTTCTTGCACAAAAACTCGGGTTTCAGAGAGCGTTTAATTTTGATACGCCGAAAGAGATATTCAAAGAGTATCAAAAAATGACCAAACTCAATAACCATATGGATATCTCTGAAGCAGACTATGATGAGATGACACATAGACCGTTTGTATGGGGAGAAAAGATCAAACATTTTTTAACGCCGGATAAAAAAGGGAATCTCTTCTTCGTAGAAAATAAGCTGATGAGTGAAAAGACAAACCTCGAGTTTCCCTTTATACTCTTGACCGGCAGAACTAGGGACCAGTGGCATAGCGGTACCAAGACCAATTTACCACAGACTTTACTCAAACACAAACCTTTGAACTTTTGTGAGATACATCCTGAGGATGCGAAACATCTAGGGGTCAAAGAGGGTGACACGATCAAAGTAAGTTCTAGAAGAGGAGAGATCCTTACCAAGGCACTGTTGACCGGGAAGATACATCAAAAATCCATCTTCATACCGATCAGTAACCGCGAGATCAACTATCTGACAAATGATCTTCTTGATAAGGAGTCTTTGCAACCGGACTACAACCAGAGCGCAGTAAAAATAGAAAGGATCACTTATGCCTAGCACACTTCCCATTTTGTTGAAAGATAAAAAAATACTTCTTATTGGCGGAGGCAATGTTGCTCTCCAAAAAGCGGAAGTACTTGCTGATAACGATATCAGATTCAGGATCATCTCAAAAGAGATCAATGGTCGTCTGGCGAAACTGACCGATCATGTGATCCAAAAAGAGTTTGAGCTCAAAGACATTGAGAATGAACCGATCATCATTGATGCCACGGGAAACCCTGGTGTCACCCAAAAACTGCTGGAGTATAAAATGAAGCATCCTATTCTGCTTAATGTCGTGGATCAACCCAAATATTGTGATTTCTATTTTATGGCACTGACCAAGAACAGGCCGCTGCAGATCGCAGTATCAAGCAACGGTGCCAGTCCGACTGCAGCCAAATATTTCCGTGACCAGTGCGAAGCGATGATACCTGTAGATATTACAGCCTTCCTGACACAGAAACAGAAAGAACGTGACCGGGGAGTGATATCGATACCGGAAACGATAAAGGAACTCAAATCAAAAAGTGCGAAGGTCTATCTTGTCGGCTGCGGTATCGGGGATCCGGAGCTGCTGACCGTAAAGGCATATAAAATCATACAGAACGTTGATGTGGTCCTATATGACCACCTAATCAGTAAGGAGATCATAGCTTTGGTCCCTGATCATACGAAAAAAGTGTTTGTCGGAAAGCAGAAGGGGTATCACTCAAGGTCTCAAGAAGAGATCAATGCACTGATCCTGCATTATGCCGGCCAGGGAAAAAAAATCGCGAGGCTGAAAAGCGGAGATCCTTTTGTTTTTGGACGTGGCGCAGAAGAGCTTATGGTCTTGACGCAGCAGTACATAGATACAGAAGTGATCCCAGGTATCAGTTCGTCCATTTCCGCACCTCTCATGGGGAACATACCTGTCACTGCCAGAGGATATGCCAGTGGATTTACGGTGGTATCAGCCCATCTCAAAGGCAACCGCATCAATCTTGACTGGATCGATCTTCTGGCCAAAGAGAATCATACGGTAGTGGTATTAATGGGCTTGAGCCGCATAAAGGAAATTGTCGCACAAGCCAATAAACTGGGTATATCCCCGCAAAAACCGTGTGCCGTTATCTCCAATGCCAGCAGACCTGACCAGAAGATCCTCACCACAACATTGGAACATCTGCAAAGAGATGCACATGAGATGCCCAGACCGGCAATTATAGTGTTCGGTGATGTCGTTACATTTAACACACAACTTAAAGGAGTAGAAAATGAACAGTTTGCAGCATGCTTTTAGCGAGCGAAATCAAAAGATCAATAAGATCGAAAAGATAAAAGAAGTCAAAACACCTATGAGTGTCTATAAGGAACTACAGAGTATCTCTTCTTCGGGGCTGGAAAACCTCAATGAGGAAGATGTCAGTTTCTTTCTAAAATGCTTTGGAGCCTTTTTAAAGAAGGATGGGAAATTTATGCTGCGGTTACGTATACCCGGAGGACAGTTGAGCATGATGCAGGCTGCCAGAATAGGCGAACTATCCAAGGCATACGGTGAAGACTATATCGATATCACGACCAGACAGCAGATAGAGATGAGGTATATCAAACTCGAAAATCTCTATAGGGTGATCAAGGGGCTTGATGAGGTAGGGATATCTACGTTTCAAACCGGTGTAGACAACTTTAGAAATATAGTAACAAGCGCTTTTGACGGGCTGGGTGTTCTTAATGTCATCAGGACCAAACCGCTGATCGATGCACTTCAATCCATCTTTTTAAAACAGGATGAATGGATCGGTACGCTGCCGCGCAAGTTCAATACCGCCATACTGGGAACGACGATCAATGACTGTAACATCTATGGGCATGACTGCTGTTTTATCCTGGCGCAAAAAGAGAATGAAACAGGTTTCAACCTCTATCTGGGAGGCCGAGTAGGTGTTCAGGCACGAGATACTGGACTGTTTGTCAAAGAAAGTGAAGTGAAAGCTGCCTTTCATGCAGTGATCCATCTCTTTAAAAAATACGGATTCAGAGATAACAGGAACAAGAACAGACTACACTTTCTACTTGAAGCGGTCGGGATGGAAGCGTTCGTTGAGGCGATCAAGGCGCAAAGTGGTCTGCAGTTTGAAGATAGTGGAAAAGTATTGGCCAAGGAAGAGTTCATGCTGGATGAGAGTGGCGTCTTTGACCTGGGACAAGGGCTTTCAGCAGTACATATCAGTATACCCAGCGGTATTTTTACCGGTGAGAGCTTCATTGAGGTAGCCAGGCTCGCTGAGCAGGTGGAAGGAGAGATCAGATTAAGTGTTGAACAGAGTCTCTATATCGTTACCGAATCCGAAAAGGTCAATAGTGTAAAGGAGTCTCTGCTGTTTGATATCTATCAGCGCTATCATAATACCTATTTCAACCATCAGATCGCGTGTGCGGGAACGGCGACATGTGCATTTGGCGTGATCGCCAATAAACCCGATGCCATTGCGATGGCAAACTTTCTGCAAAAGGAAGTTCCGATACCTGGGGGGAAAGTACGAATGTACTGGAGTGCCTGTCCCAAAGGATGCGGGATACACGGCGTAGCAGATATCGGTTTCGAGGGATGTATAGCTAAAGATGCAGAGGGGAATAAGGTTGACGGGGTACATATCTATCTTGGCGGTAAAGCCACCAAAGAAGCAAAAGAAGCCCGACAGCTTTATAGATCTTTGCCTCTTAGCGAAGCGAAGTATATGGTGAAACGTCTGATGGAGATCTACAGAGACAATAGATATGATGATGAAAGCTTTGAATCATTCGATTCCAGGGTTTTGTGTAAGCTCTCAACAGATGAAATCGTACAATTGATAGAGGTGTAATACAGAGAAGTACCTTATCGCAGCATATGAGGCATGCGGTTATTATCTGGAGCACTTTAGTATTCGATGAATAACTAGATAGTCAAATCGTTTTAAAGGTAGCGTAAAAAGAGATCTACTGAAGGGTCAGGCCATAACGATAAAAGCTGATTTTGTGTACCATTGTATTCAAAAAGGCTATGACAATGGTTGAACTTCTTATTCTGGCAGTTGCATTAAGCATGGATGCCTTCGCCGTATCTCTCGGGCTGGGTTCCAAGCAGGCCGTGTTCGACAGATGGCTGGCCGTAAAGGTCGGGATTTTCTTTGGTTTTTTTCAGGGATTGATGCCCCTTATCGGCTATCTTGCGGGTATCGGTCTTGAAAGTTTTATAGAGTCGGTCGATCACTGGGTCGCATTTGTCCTTCTGAGCCTTGTCGGATCAAAGATGATCTATGAAAGCTTTGGCGAACCGGTAGAAGAAGAGATCTCGCAGGTCACGAACAAGGTCCTGCTCCTGCTGGCCATTGCAACGAGCATCGATGCCATGGCAGCAGGATTTACACTGACATTGATGGGACCCACGGTAGCGGTGTCTGTCTTTGTCATCGGGCTGACCACATTTGTTTTCAGCTATGCCGGTGTATGGTTCGGCACCCGCGGCGGAGCCTACCTCGAAAGCAAGGCCGAACTGCTCGGAGGGGCAGTGCTGATCGCGATCGGTTTGAAGATCCTTGTCGAGCACACCCTTTTGGGTTGAGCGTCTCCAGGCACACTCCCTGCTTCAGGGTTGAAGAAGCCGTTTTTGACTTATGACCATAGTAGGCTATAATAAAGAAATCGGCATGTTATGATGTCTGGTCAGTACAACGCTTCAAGTGTCTTTGATCGGCATGATGGGTGTACTGGAAATTTACAGTCTGTTGTATGGGGGAAAATAGCAATGAGTCATGTCATCACGGTCTCTATTTCAGGTTCAGGCGGAAGCGGTGCGGTCACGGCGGGGTCGGTACTGCTTAAAGGCATGGCCAATGCCGGATTTTACGGTCACCTTTCCCGTTTTTCAGGTCCGCAGATACGCGGCGGCGAATCGGCTGTCATAGTGAATTTTTCAGACCATCCTGTTGAATATGCCGCCGATGCAAGCGACCTGCATTTTGCCTTCGACTGGCGCGGTTTTGAACGTTTTGGGGATGAGATCCCTTTGGACAGGCACAGCCGTATACTCTATGACACGGCACAGGAAGCACTTCCTGAAAGCCTTGAGAAGACCGGTGCTGCTGTCGTTGACGTACCATTGCACCAAGAGGTGAAACATCGGAAGGGAAGCCATCCGAGTTCCTTTGCCATCGGGATCATAGCAGCGCAGATAGGTCTGCCTTATGCGTCTCTTG
Source organism: Sulfurovum sp. (assembly GCF_036568385.1). Taxonomy (GTDB): domain Bacteria; phylum Campylobacterota; class Campylobacteria; order Campylobacterales; family Sulfurovaceae; genus Sulfurovum. Next base: position 72,187 of record NZ_DATCSP010000026.1, read on the forward strand.
AAAAGGCGGTGCAGCAGCTATTCGGGAAAAAAGGAGAAGCGTTCGTTTCCGGTATGCTTGATGCGGTTCGGACAGGGTTTCATTTGCTCGAAACAAAGGACCCGATGATCAAGCACTGGCAGCCAGAGCAGACGACCCGCTGGAATATCAGCGGCAATGAGGCCTGTGCCCTGGGAGCACTCAGAGGAGGCATCAAGTTCGTTGCAGCCTATCCCATCACACCGGCGAGTGATATTGTGGAGTATCTCGCACCGCGTATCGAGCAAACAGGGGGGAATGTCCTGATCGCAGAAGATGAGCTCGCTGCGATGAATATGGTAATCGGCAGCTCTTTTGGCGGCAAACCCTCGATGACGGCAACGTCCGGGCCGGGATTTTCCCTAATGACCGAAGCGATGGGACTGGCCATCGCCAGTGAAACCCCCGCATTGGTCATCAATGTCATGCGCGGCGGGCCATCGACCGGACTTCCTACCAAATCCGAACAGACCGATCTCAACCAGGCACTCTTCGGAATGCATGGCGAGGCACCGCATGTGGTGCTTGCCCCGCTGAGCATAGCAGATTGTGTGCTGACCACGCAATGGGCAGTGGGACTGGCAGAAGCGCTGCAGACGCTGGTCGTACTGCTGTCGGACCAGAGACTCGGCCAGTCAAGAGCGATCATAGACGCCGTGCCTTCCAAAACGTTCGGGCTGAAGCGAAAGGTTCTGCCAGAACAGGCACAGGCAGAGAAAAAGAGCTATGAGCGTTATGGGATGACAGCGGACCATGTCACGCCGATGGCGATCCCGGGGAATACAGGAGAGTGCTATACGGCGGACGGATTGGAACACACCGTTACCGGGAAACCCTCTTCCGCCGCTTCTGACCACCAGCAGCAGTTGGAAAAACGAAGTAGGAAAATTACCCGGTTCGCCTATGGGGAAATGTGGGCAGAGATCGTGAAGGCGCCCAAAGGGTCGAGCATCGCGGTACTGACCTGGGGATCTGCATTTGCCAATGTAAAAAAGGCTGTGCTTGAGCTGAATAGCGAGGGGTACGGCATAGACCTGATAGCACTGCGTCTTTTGATGCCTTTGCAGGCGGATGAGATCTGGAAACTATCTGAAGAGAAACTGGTCATCGTGATCGAGCAGTCCCATTCAGGACAATTGTACCACTATTGTCTGGGACAGGGGGCTATCGACCGTTCTGCGGTATCGTTGGCAAAACCCGGACCTTTGGTATTGAAAACCACAGAGATCAAAGACTTTATCAGGGAGGTGTCAGCATGAAAGATCAGTCGCATGAAGCGCTAACGGCAAAGGATTATTTATCAGATGTCCATCCTATATGGTGTCCCGGATGCGGGCACTTCTTCATTCTTCGGGCACTGGCGAAGGCACTTGCCTGGCTCAGGATCCCCAATGAGCAGATCGCTGTGGTCTCGGGTATCGGCTGCTCTTCGAGAATACCGGCCTATTTGAACACCTATGGATTTCATGGGCTGCATGGCCGTGCATTGCCCTTGGCTGCAGGCCTGAAAACCTCACGGCCGGATATGCACGTCATTGTCGCCGGCGGTGACGGAGACGGCTACTCGATAGGGGGAAACCATTTTCTCCATGCCTGCCGCCGCAATATGGATATGACCTATATCGTCATGGACAATGAAGTCTACGGCATGACAAAAGGCCAGCCCTCGCCCACGACAGAACCGGACTGGGAAGCGAAACTTGCACCGCACGGCACCGGCATACGCACGTTCAATCCGCTTGGGATCGCACTGGCGTCCGGAGCCAGTTTCATAGCGCGGGGATTTGCGGGAGACCAGAACGGTCTTACAAAACTGATCGTGGATGCCATAGAACATAAGGGCTTTTCGCTCGTGGAGGTCAAGAGCCCCTGTGTGACCTTTCGTCCGGAAGAAAAAGAGTGGCAAAAGACCATGCGCAGGATGAACATTGAACCGACCGCTGATGTGATAGAAGCAGCGCAGAGGATCCATGGAAGCGATGGACTGGACACCGGGATCTTCTACCGGGCAGAGCATGCGGTGTACCAACCCGGTACTTCGGAAGAAAAAAGCATGGCCGATCTTGAAAAGGAGTTTGAAGTATGAGTCAGGATAAAGAAAAACATATACCTGCGAACTGGGTACTTTCGGCACTGATTGAGATGATCGATGAGACCCTTTATCATACCCAGACCTTTGCACATGCCTTGCGATCACATAACAATGAGCAGGCGGCCAGTGTTTTCTTTCTTGCCTGCGAACAGTTTGAAACGGAAAAAGAGATAGTGGCGGAACATACGCAAAATGATGGTCTGCCCTCCATCCCTCCCTGGGAGATGCCTTTTCCGGAGTATCAGCATCCTTCCTCGCACTTGACGGAAGCGCATTACCTGATGACGGAAAACGAAGCCAGAAAAGCAACAGAGAGGCTGATCGGTGCCCACCAAACCTTCTATGCCACTCTACTGAAGGAGAACAGGGAAGAGCAGGTGATCCGGTGTGTCGAGGTCTTGGTGAGGCATCATGAAGTGTGGAAATAAAAGGTTTCATCGGTTTTACAGATAATTGGCTAAAATAGGGAATGGAATAGTATCAAACAGAGTAGAGGAGTATGAACACATGGCATCGGGAATTTTTGCGCTTTTAGACGATATAGTGCTTCTGGCAGACGATGTGGCAGTGACCACCAAAATAGCCACACAAAAAACATCAGCGATATTGGGAGATGACCTCGCGGTCAATGCAGAAAAAGCAACGGGCTTTGACCAGCACCGTGAGCTCAAAGTGATCTGGGCGATCACCAAAGGTTCGCTTCTGAACAAAGCGATCATCCTGCCTCTGGCATTTTTGCTCAGCGCTTTCGCTCCTTCACTGATCCCCTATATTCTCATTATCGGAGGGCTTTACCTTTTATACGAAGGGGTCGAAAAGATAGAGGAGTACTTTCATAAGAAACAGGGAGAGACAGCGCATGAAAAGGAGCTTTTGGAGTCCACTGAGGAAAATATCCTTGACGTGGAAAAGCAAAAGATAAGATCCGCGATCACCACGGATTTTATCTTATCGGTTGAAATCGTGATACTGGCCCTTGGCACAGTACTTGACAAGCCTTTTGCCGTACAGATCTTTTCTACCACTTTGGTCGCGCTGATCGCTACCTTTGGCGTCTATGGACTGGTGGCGCTGATCGTAAGAATGGACAATATGGGATTCTGGCTCATTGGAAGGGGTAAAGTGGCGGCAGGAACTTTCCTGGTCTCGCTGATGCCGAAAGTGATCAAAGTGCTCGCTGTGATAGGAACGATCGCGATGCTTTTGGTAGGAGGCGGTATACTTTCCCATCATGTTGATTTTATCCACCACTATATGATGGTGGAAGCTGTTCCGGTCATTTTGAACGAACTGCTTGTAGGGCTGATCGTAGGTGCCGTGGTCGTCGCGGTCGTTAAGATCTTTTCTGCACTCAAAAGTATGGGAGAGTAAGATTTTTCCGCTATACTTATCAGAGTGCGAGAGAAAACTGCATTTATTATCGCAGACGATACACGAAAGAAGGTTGCAGCGCTGCACGCCGGTTTGACTTTAGCGAAAGGAGAATATATGCCTTATGATAGACTGGAGGACCTTCCTGCATCGGTCAGAGACAACCTCCCGAAACATGCGCAGGAGATCTACAAAGAAGCCTTTAACAGTGCATGGGAAGAGTATGAAGATCCCCAAAAGAGGCGTGATGATGCCAGCCTCGAAGAGACCGCACACAAAGTGGCCTGGGCAGCCGTCAAGCACAGTTATGAAAAAAAAGACGGTGAGTGGGTAGAAAAATAGAGCGTTAGCTATGGTGTAGCAGCAGGAGATAGATGATGAAAAAAGAGATTCCCAACACATTTCGGCAAGGCTTTGTACTGCTGCTCCTTTTTATGGCTCTGGCAGGCTTCATCGGGATGGTCCGTGAATTTCTGATCGCCCTGATCCTTGCTGCGATCTTTTCCGGACTGCTCTATCCCTTTTACCGCAGGATCCTTGATCTTTTCAAAAACAGGTCTGCATTGGCCGCGGGTACCACACTGCTCATTACTGCTCTGGCCGTCGGCCTGCCGTTGGCCGCCTTTACAGGCATGGTCACAAGCGAAGCCATAGAGATCACTAAAAAAGCACGTCCCATCGTAAAAGAAGCGTTAGACAATAATCTCTCTTTCGGCGAAAGACTACCCCACTGGTTCCCTTTGAAAGAGAAGCTTGAACCTTTCAATGAGACCATTGTCAAAAAAGCCTCCGAAGCCACCAGTGCGATGGGAAGCTGGGTGGTTTCAAGCCTCTCCAGCGCCACCAAAGGAACCGTAGGTTTTTTGATCAGCCTTTTCATACTCTTCTATGCCATGTTCTACTTTTTGATGCATGGCCCGCAGTCACTGCGTTCCTTTGCCTCTTTGCTGCCTCTTTCGGAAGAGGACCGGGAGGAAGTGATGAACCGCGGGCTGATGGTGACCAGGGCCTCCCTGAAAGGGATACTGGTCGTAGGACTGTTTGAGGGGGTATTGGTCGGATCGGCATTATGGTTCACAGGGATCGAAGGATCAGTGTTCTGGGGGAGCGTGGTATTCCTTCTTGCTGCTATTCCGGGACTTGGGGCTTCGCTGGTATGGCTGCCTGCAGCGGTCTACCTGCTGATCATAGGGAATACGGGATATGGTATAGGTCTTCTTATATGGGGTGCAGTGATAGTAAGTATGGTTGACTATCTGATACGCCCATGGGTCGTGGGAAGTGATGCCAAGCTGCCTGACCTCGTGATCCTGATATCGATCTTTGGAGGGATCATCTCCTTCGGTCCTGTAGGCATTATTATCGGTCCGGTGATAGCGGCGCTGCTGGATACGATACTGACCATTTATAAAAAGACGTTTCACCACCTGTTGCCTTCTTGAACAGGGATGAAAATACGTTAAAGGCGATACACGATGATAAGATGGTTTTTTTTACAGATCTTGCTGCTGACAGTAGTACCGTGCTTACTCTTTGCCGATACTGAAAATATCAAAAAGGATTTACAGATGCCAAAAAACAAGAAAACCGTTTCCCTGGTACTTGGGAGCGGCGGTGCAAGAGGATATGCGCACATCGGTGTCATTGAAGTTCTTGAAGCGAACGGCTATCAGATCAAGACCATTTCGGGATCTTCCATGGGCGCATTGATAGGAGGACTTTATGCGGCAGGCAAACTGGATGCCTATAAAGAATGGGTACTCTCTCTGGATTTTCTGGACACGATCAAACTGGTGGATGTTTCGCTTGCGGACGGGGGAATGGTGAACATCGACGCGGTTTTCAAAAAAATAGAAGCGATGATCGGCGATGTTACCATAGAAGAGCTGCCTGTCACTTATATGGCGGTCGCCTCGGATATCAAAAACCAACAGAAAATATGGTTCAAAAAGGGAAAACTGATAGATGCGATACGGGCCTCCATCGCGATACCGACAGTCTTCACCCCGGTGATCAAAGAGGATATGATCCTTGTGGACGGAGGGGTACTGGACCCGCTGCCCATAGATTCTGTATCCTCAGAGCCTAACGATATGACGATCGCTGTCAACCTGAACGCCAATATCGAAAACACCTATAGGGTAGAGGTGCCTGAGAGAGAAGAAAAAGAAGGAAACAAACTCTATAGAAAGGCCGTAGAGCTACTGGACAAAGCCCATAAAGCGATAGGTACAGATGCGCCTGAAGAAGAGAAGCCGATAGATATTCTCTATATACTCAACAAAAGTCTGGATGCCACGCAGAATCTCATCATAGAGAATACGATCAAGGAACATCAGCCCGACCTGATGATAGAGATCCCCAGAGATGCCTGTGAATCGTATGAGTTCGACAAGGCCTATCAGATGATCGAGATAGGCAAAAGGGCCACAGAAAAAAGTTTCGAACGGTAGACCGGGAAGCTACTCATAGCGTAATGCATCGATAGGGTTCATCGCAGCGGCTTTCCGTGCAGGGATGATCCCGAATAGGATACCGATCAGCATGGAGAAGACCAGCGCCACCACCGTGATAGAAGGATCGATGACCAGTACGATGTCAAGCCAGTTCGCCACACCCAAGGTGATCAGTATCCCTGTGACTATCCCTACGATCCCTCCAAGGCCGGAGAGTACGATCGATTCGATCAGGAACTGTATCAGAATATCTTTGGCCATCGCCCCCACGGCCATGCGTATGCCGATCTCCCGTGTACGCTCTGTCACGGAAACCAGCATGATATTCATGATCCCTATGCCCCCTACGATCAGAGAGATCGCAGCCACGGCACCCAGCATCACGGTCAGCACGGTGGTCACCTGTGAGATGGTATCAAGCAGTGCGGTCATACTTCTGACCTGAAAGTCATCATCAACAGGATTTTCGATATGTCTGTGCTCCCTGAGCACTCTCTCTATCTGGATCCTTGCCTCCTCCAAAGGAACGTTCTCCTTCACGGCCGCCATCATCAAATGCAGGTTGTCACTCCCGCTTATGCGCCGCTGAAACAGACTGTAAGGGATCAACACCACATCGTCCTGGTCCTGTCCAAAGGTATTTGCACCTTTTGACTCAAGTACGCCGATCACCTCGCAGGAAAAGTTTTTGAGACGGATCTTGTTCCCCATGATCGAGTCGGGAGTGGCAGAAAGGTTCTTGATGATGCTCTGACCCAGGATACAGACCTTCTGTCCTGTTCTGAGTTCATTCTTTTCAAATTCCCTCCCTTCCTCGAGTTTCCAGTTCTGTATCTGCAGATACTCATTTTCGACACCCCTGATACTGGTACGGTAGTTCTGTTCCCTGTAGACCACCGTCATGGAACCGTTCTCTACGGGTGAGATCGCATCGAGCGCATAGATGGAGGAGCGAATGATCTCAAGGTCCTTCTTTTTGAAAGGTTTTTCTACCGCCCCTGCCGTTCCGGGACCTCTTCGCTGCCCGGGGATGATATAGAGGGTATTGCTTCCCAGCTGCTCCACGCTCTGGGTGATGGACTCGCTGGCGCCTTTACCTATATTGACCATCGCGATCACGGAAGCGATACCGATCACGATACCCACCGCAGTGAGCAGTGAACGCATCAGGTTGCGTCTGATCTCGCGCAAGGCCTGTAAAAATGCATTACGAAACACGATGAACCTCTTTTTCGATCTCCCCGTCACGAAGATAGATCGTTCTTGAAGCATAGGCCGCTATGTCATCTTCATGGGTGACCATGATGACCGTGATGCCCTGCCGGTTAAAGGTTCTTATCAGCTCCATGATCTCATGGCCGCGTTTGGTGTCAAGGTTCCCCGTAGGTTCATCCGCAATGAGGATCTTTGGATGCGTCACCATCGCTCTGGCGATCGCTACACGCTGCTGCTGTCCTCCCGAGAGCTGTCCGGGGTCATAATAGAGCCTTTCTTCCAGCCCTACATCCGTGAGTGCTTCGGTTGCCATGCGTTTGCGTTCTTTGCTGTCGATCCCCTGATAGATCAAGGGGACTTCCACATTCTCCAGCGAGGTCGTTTTCTTTAAAAGGTTGTACCCCTGAAAGATGAACCCCAACAAATGTCTCCGGAACAGTGCACGCTGGTCAGCACTCAGTGAACCGATCTCGGTGCCGAAAAACGTATATTCCCCTCTGCTTGGCACATCGAGCGTACCCAGAATATTCAGAAGGGTCGATTTCCCGCTTCCGCTGGGCCCCATGATGGCGACAAATTCGCCTTCCTCGATATCAAGGTCTATGTCTCGCAGTACGGTGTTCTCGGCAGCGCCTTTCCCATACACCTTGCTGATCTTCCTCAAGGAGATCATGGCGCTTTTTCCTGATTGACGATGATCTGCTGCCCCTCCTGAAGGTCACCGGTCTCTATCGCGCTTAACGGACCGCTGTTGCCCAGTACTTTGACATAGACCTTTTTAGGCGCACCCTCTTCAAGTATCCATACATGAGGCTTTGGGTCCACCACTATCTTCTCTTTGCTCTCCCCTCCGAAAAAAGATCTGGATGCAGGCTTGACAGGGATGAAGAGCAGCGCGGCCCGTTTGACCACATAGACATTCTTAAGCGCCTTCGTGACGATGTCCGCCTCGACGCTCATTCCCGGTTTGAGCAGCAGTGCTTTGTTGTCCACTTCCATGATCGCTTTATAGGTCACGACATTTTCAAGCAATTCGGAATTGATCCTGACCTGACGAATCGCTGTATCGAAGGCGGCATCGGGATAGGTATCGACCGTGAAGCTTGCTTTCTGTCCTGCTGCGATCTTGCCGATATCCGCTTCATCGATGCTGATCTGAAGCTCCATCTTGCTCAGGTCCTTTGCGATGCTGAAGAGCACGGGGGTCTGGAAGGTCGCTGCTACGGTCTGTCCCGGCTCGATATTCCTCACCAGCACGGTGCCGTCTATCGGCGAATAGATCTTGGTACGTTCGAGATCATACTCTGCGGACTTTAAAGCGTGGCTGGCCTGGGCTATCTGGGCTTCGGCATTGGCGATCTGCGCTTTGGACAGCAGGTAGTTCGCCCACTCTCTGTCCCAGTCGCTTTGTGTGGGCAGTGTTCCTTTGGAGGATGTTCTGAGCTTCTGATACCGCTCCACGGTCGTTTTTGCCTGAAAATGCTGCGCCTCGGCACTCTGCAGCGTCGCTTTTGCCATTTGCAGTGCCGCTTTGGCCTTGTCATAGGCACTTTGGTATTTGGTCGTATCGAGGCGGGCGAGAAGATCCCCTTTTTTCACCTGGTCATTGTAGTCGACATACACCTCTTCGATGGTACCGGAGACTTCCGTACCTACGTCCACGCTTTCCAGGGGCTGGATGTAACCGCTGGCCGAGACCATCACGGAAAGATCCCCTTTTTTCAGCGCTTCCGTGACATAATGGTATTTCAACCCCTGGCTCTCTCTGCCAAAGAAAAGATAGAGTCCCAGAAGCACCAGGAGGATGAAAAGTATGATCCATCTGCTCCATTTGAGTCTGTTACTGTGATAATTGATGATCTTTTGCATCTCTTCCATCTGGCGATCCTTGTGGATATCGGTACACGCTAAGTACTATAGTGCTATTCTAACATAACAGAGCTTTGCCGAAAAGCCGATCCAAAAAGGGCTTCTGGCGGGCTCAATGCGTGATCCGGATTTGACATGTGATATTTAATCTCCTATAATGGAGCAAAAGCGCAAAAGGAGAAAGAGTGAATATACCCGACAGTATCCTCCAGGAAGTAAAAAAAGTTGCCTATCAGTGGCAGAAAGAGATACAGGTTTCCCGTAAAGGGAAAGAAGAAGATTTTCACAAAATGATGTTGAAAATGTTGAAAAATCCTGTCAACAAGATCTTTCTGATCGAGCTTCTGGACCAAAGCTTCCGGTCCAAAGAGCCTGACAGGGTGGCAGATCAGATCGATCATATCTTTGAAAAATACAAAAGTACAGATTTTTTCTCCGAATTTGAACAGATCCTGATCTGGCTCTTCCGTGATGTAGGTATCTACGTCAGTTCGATCTCCATCCCTTTGTTCATCAAATATCTCAGAAACGATATCAGCTCCATTGTGATACAGGGCGAAGACCCAGTACTTTCGAAGCATATGAAAGGCAGAAGGGCAGAGGGCACAAGGGTCAATATCAATGTCATAGGAGAGGTCGTACACAGTGAGACCGAAGCCAATAGAAGGGTCGAAAAATATGTGAAGATGCTTGAAAACCCCGATATAGACTATCTTTCATTGAAAATATCCAATATGTTCTCCCAGATCATTCCCCATGCGCATGCACATAACGTGGAAGAGATATCCACACAGCTGGAGCGGGTCTACAGAGCGGCGAAAGCACACACCTATAGAGATAAAGAGGGTCAGGAGCAGTATAAATTCGTCAATCTCGATATGGAAGAGTACAGGGACATCAGGATCACAATGGACGCGTTCAAGAACGTCTTGTCCCAGGAGGAGTTCATGGACCTGCATGCGGGTATCGTGATCCAAACCTATCTGCCTGATGCGATGATCTATATCAGAGAACTTGCGACGTGGGCAAAAAAGAGGGTAGAGAACGGCGGCGCACCGATTAAGATACGTATCGTCAAGGGTGCCAACCAGGAGATGGAACTGACAGAGGCTTCCCTTCGCGGATGGCCCAATGTCACCTATGCGCACAAAGCCGAATCGGATGCCAATTTCAAGATCGCCATGGATTATCTGCTCGACCCTGACGTGGCTCCGTACGTACATACCGGCATTGCTTCGCACAACCTATTTGACCAGGCCTTGGGAATGCTGCTGGCCAAAGACAGGGGCGTGGAAGACTATGTAAGTGCTGAGATGCTCGAAGGGATGAGCGAAGCTGCCTACACTCTGCTCAAAAAGCAGGGGCTCAATGTGATCCTTTATGCCCCTACGGCAACCAAAGAGACCTTTACGAACGCGATCGCGTACCTCGTAAGGAGATTTGATGAAAACACGGCAGAACAGAACTTCCTGCGGCACAGTTTTGGGCTTGAGGTCGATACACCGCAGTGGGAGCATCTCATCCAGACCTATGATGATGCGATCGCAGC
>NZ_DATCSP010000027.1:0-27104 GCF_036568385.1 Sulfurovum sp.
GGGTTTGATACCCTCTTTCTTCATGGTATTGTAGAAATCAATGGTCCCGAACATATTTCCATGGTCTGTCATCGCTACGGAGGTCATCCCCTGCTCTTTGACCTTTTGCGCCAGTGCTTTGATCTTGTTCGCACCATCAAGCAGCGAGTATTCCGTATGTAGATGAAGGTGGGTGAATTGTGGCTTCTTTTTTGGTTCTTCTGACATATGTTACCTTTGAAATATTAAGGATTTAATATATCAGAGTTTTGGTAAATTTAGATTGAAAACAAAGTAGAAAAACCATTCCTGATTACCACACACAATGTAGTGAGCAAAAAGAAATATTATTGATAGACAACACCATTATGTTTCAACCAACCATCTTCATGAATACCATTAGGGTCTATATGTGTCCAATGGATTACACCGCCTTTGTCATTCCATTCATACTCACCATAGAAAGCAACGGAGTCATCTTCTGTAAGATTCTTAACTCTTGGTGCTAAATCTATATTGTGAGAGATTAGCAATGTTTGATCTGTTGATAGTAATAAAATAAATCTTTGATGCTGACTGCCTGAAGTATCATCTGCAAGTATAGTTAGTACTGTTCCTTTACCTTCAACTTGAATATTACTTAAACCATTTTCATAAGCATCCTGGAGTATCAAATCACTTTCACTGATAAGTGTATCAGGATTAATATTCTCAGTTGGTAAAGTATTACTCCCACCAGATGATCCACATCCCACAAAAATAAAACTTAACATTAAAATATATAAAATCTTTTTCATTACTTACCTACTCTATGTAATTTTTTAAATTATATCTAATGAAGTTTATCGTTTGACTTTTTCATTAAGTTAAGCCATTTGAAGCAATCTGTAGGCGCGACATAGTCGCAACTACGATAATAGATATGTCATACGGTACAGCTTAACTTAATGGCATTCCCGCTAACAATAATCCAACAACATCCCGTCTTTGACTGCCTGCATACTCTCTTTGCCTACCAGGCGTTCTAGGATCGCCAGACCAAAACAGACAGCAGTTCCTGGGCCCTGTGAAGTCATCACATTACCATCGGTCACTACTTTCAGATCGCTTCTGTATCCGGGGTGGTCTATCTCCTCTTTGGCACCGGGGTAGCAGGTATACTCATTGCCTAGGACACCGGCTTTTTTCAGGGCATAAGGAGCGGCACACATCGCACCCACTACTTTGGTTGCTTTGAACTCTTGAAGCAGCTCTCTCACCCTTGCATTTTCAGCCAGTGCATAGGTGCCCTCCCACCCGCCGGGGAGAACCATCATGTCAAAATCATCGCTGATAACCGTTTTGATAGAAGTATCGGCCTGCACTGTGATCCCATTGGCCCCAAGGACCAGGTCTCCCTGGAGTTCATCTTCCAGATAAGCCACTCGTACCTCTATGCCTCCCCGGCGCATGACGTCTATCAATGCAACCGCTTCCAACTCTTCAAAGCCTTTTGCTATGGGTAATAATACACTTGCCATTTTTCCTCCTTTTTTTAGCTCCATACTATAGATAAAGGAGCGCTGTTACTATGTGATTATAACCACTTCCCTATTAGTAAATAATGAACGTTGAGAGAATGATGGCCTTAAAAGTATTAGTCTATATAGTTTTATATTATAATATTTATTGTCTCTTATTGTATTTGTAAAATTTATATTTTAAAATTCATTTTTAAGATATTTTTAAAATCATACTCGCTATGATTGATAAAATTTTAAATTAAGAAAAGGTTCCATACTATGAAAAAGTTCATCCTTACATCTGTAGCAACAGCCGCGTTATTAACAAGTGCACAAGCCGAATTTAACTTTGAAGAGATGTTCAAAGATATGAAAGTAGCTGCATTGACACTGACCAAAGATAACCAGGACGTACCGGCGCAAACTACTGCTTCTGAAAACAGCCAGGAGGCTGTAAATTCTGTCTCTTCTGAGACACAGAACTCTGAAGACGCAAGTAAAAGTGTCGCTGAGAGATAAGAACCTTACAAAATAATAAGAAGGCCGTTTCAGCCTTCTTATTTATTCTAACAGCTTTGCGTTCTATACTGCATAAATGTGGGCATATTCCATAGAGAATCGTATACTTCTCACTGCCAAACCTCTCCTGAAAATACCATCATCCAGGACCATTCCCGAGATACATGATGCAGTGGTGAAAATAGTGAAAAGTATTTGAGTAGAAGAAAAAAAGTAGTTAAGACTAAAGTGTATTTTCAGGCTCCACCTGAAAATACGGGGTACAGGAGAGACCTACTTGGCTTTCTCCAGATATTTACCCTCAACCGTATCCACTTTGATCATTTCGCCTTCAAGTACATGAAAAGGTACCTGGACCACAGCGCCGCTTTCAAGTGTCGCAGGCTTTTTGCCGCCTTGTGAATCTCCCTTGAAGTTAGGCGGTGTTTCTACGATCTTAAGTACCACAGTTTGCGGTATCTCCACAGAAATCGCTTTTCCCCCGTGGAACAAAACCTCGGCTTCCATACCGTCTATCATGAAATCAAACGTATCTTTACCTACCTGCTCGTGTGTAAGGCCGATCTGTTCAAATGTGGTTGTATCCATGAACTGAAGCATCTCACCGTCATCATAAAGGTACTGCATCGTTTTCTGTTCAAGTACCGGTACATCGAATTTGTCACCTGCGTGTACCGTTTTTTCGATCGTTTTGCCTGTCGCAAGATTTTTGATCTTCATACGTACAAAGGCTGCTCCCTTACCTGGCTTTACATGTTGGAAATCAACCACTTTATAGGGATTTCCTGTGATTTCAAGCCTGGTACCTTTTTTAATGTCACCCATTCCGACTGTCGCCATTTTAGCTCCTTAAAAATAATGTGTGATTATAGCAGATGCTTGATTAAAAGTGCTACCATATAGCCTTCAGGCCTCCTTTAAAGGAGGCCTTGAAGCACATTATTTCGTAATAGAAGCATTCGAGGTATCACACTGGTCTGAAAGTCCAAAGTCCATCGCTTTGGCATTATCCATCAAGACAGGGACAAAAAGCAGCGAAACAAAGACAGCTGCGACCGTTCCGGAGATCAGTGCCACACCCAGTCCCCCAAATACCGGGTCACCTGCAAGCAGTGATGAACCCAGAATAATAGCAACAGCCGTTAATGCAATCGGTTTTGCCCTTGTCGCCGCTGCGATAGCGATCGCCCGGCGTTTTTCGATCCCTTCGCACTCCATCAGGGACTTGGCAAAATCTATGAGCAACAGGGAATTACGTGAACTGATCCCTATAAGCGCAATGAAGCCGATCAGTGAAGTCGCCGTCATAAAGAAGGTCTCTGAGGTAAACCAGTTGGCAACCCAGTGGCCTACGATCACCCCTATCAGTGAGAGGAATGAACCCAGCAACACAATCCCGCTGATCACAAAGCTCTTGTAATAGATCACCAATAATAAAAAGATCAATATCAAGGCAGCGATAAAGGCCGTACCCAGATCCCTGAAGGTATCCAATGTGACTTTCATCTCGCCATCCCAACGGATCAGGAACTTTTCACCTGTTGTTTTGTCTTCCAGTGTAAAGTCGAACATATAGGTCGAAAAACCTGCTTTGGTAATGTTATACTCTTTCTCGAACTTCTCAAGCATCCTGCTGCGTGCATCCAAAAGCGGATAGACCTGGGAAACCATATCTGTTTCCGCTATGACATTCACCATACGGGAGAGGTTTTTGTGCATGATCATCGGATTGGACTCTACCTTGCGGATCATCACTACTTCGCTTAATGGTACCATCATACCTTGCACATTCATCAAGTTCAGCGATGAGAGTTTGCTTTGCAGCGCATCATGATCTGCCTCGGAGAGCTTTTTACTCTCCTTGTCCAAGACCAGAAATATCGGTATCTGGTCAGGAACATTGATAGAGTTTTTATGGGCTATCAGCTTCCCTTCAAAGGCAAGATACAAAATATTGTTGACCTGTTCCACGTTCAAACCGCTTCGGGCGATTTTTTCTTTGTCCGGTATCAACTCATATTTCTCGAACTTTTCATCAGCCATGATGTCAAGGTCCACCAACCCCTCTGTTTGAGACAGCACCTCAGCCACATCCTCAGAGATACGCCGTATCTTCTCCAAATCATCACCATGCACTTCCACCACGATAGAAGCCAAAGTAGGCGGTCCTGACGGCTGTTCAATAAACTTAATGCTCGTACCCTTTGTCAAAGGTGCACATGCGGATTGGATCACAGGTCTCAGGCGCTGTACCATCAGGAAGGATGGTTCATCGCGATGTTTCTTGTCTGTAAGATTGACAGCGATCTCAGCAACATTTTCACTCTGTTTCATACTGGTACCTTTGACAAGGCCGGCATAATCAAGCGGAATACCCTGCCCCAGGAAAAGCTCTATGTTCATCACCTCTTCTTCTTTTTTCAAAAAATCGATCACACATGCACTGACCTCTTTTGTCTGCTCTATGGAGGAACCCGTAGGTGTATCGACATAGATGGAGAAGGTGTTGTCACTTTTGCCCGGCAGCATTTTTGCCAAAACGAGTTTGGCAGGGAACATCAACAGTGAAAGGAAGAATGCCAAAGCGGTCAACCTGATGACGAGCCTCTTTTTTTCCCTACTATCCAGAATGGCATAAATAAAACTTTCAAAACGTTTCATGATTCCACTCCTGCAGGGTCCCTGTCTTTTTGATGCTTGCTGTCTTCTGGTTTTTTAAGCAACTTCAGACTCAGGTACGGTGTAAAGATATAGGCTACAAAAAGTGATGCAATAAGCGCCACAGGCACATTATAGGGGATAGGCTTCATGAATGAGCCCATCATTCCTCCCACGAACGCCATAGGAACCATCGTCAGGATGATGGCAAGGGTTGCAATGTTGGTCGGCGGGCCTATCTCATCGGTTGCCTCGACCAAAAGCGAGCTCATCTCTTTCTCTTCTACGCCATGGCTGTGTAAATGTCTATGAATATTCTCGATGACAATGATCGCTGCATCCACCAGCAATCCCAGAGAGAGCAAGAGTGCAAAAAGGGTGATCCTGTTCATTGTTTGGCCTGTCATCCATGCGGTAAAGAGTGTCAGCGCTAAAATCGCGGGTACGGTAAAGGTCACGATCATGGATTCTCTCCACCCCAAAGCAAAGACCAGCATCAAGGCAATGATCACGATCGTAATGATAAGGTGATGCATCAACTCATTGACCGCTTCATTGGCCCGTTCTCCATAGTTTCTGGTCACAACATAGCCAATACCCAGTTTATCAAACGTACGCTGGTAGCTTTGAAGGATCTCGGTCACATCTTCAGCAACAAAAACCGCATTGGTACCGGCAAGTTTGGCGATCGTCATCGTAATTTGGTTTTTTTCTTCACTGAAGGTGACTTTCGCCTGCTCCGATGGCATCTCTGTGCCCTCTTCCCTCAGCCAGATCTTGGCAGCCTGGAAGTTTTGTATATCCACGCCCTTCGTCACTGACGCTACATCTCTCAAATAGATAGGCGATCCCATATATTGTGCAACGATCACATCCCCGACATCTTCCACACTCTCTATGGCATTCTTCACGCCAAAGACCACCAGTTTATTGTCCTGTGTCCGTCCCTTCACATCCGGTACATCCACAGCCAAAGATTGTACCGCCTTCATGATCTGACCCAAAGAGAGATGATAGGCTTCGAGTTTTCCCGAATCAACTTCGATATTGTATTGTGCCTTGCGCGCCCCTTTGAGTGTCGTCTTGGCGACATTGTCCACCGCATTGATCTTTTGCTGTATTTTTCTGACCGTCTCAAACAGCGCAACATCATCAATACTGCTCTTCGTCTTTGGATAAAAGGCCACCGTCAAGATAGGGATATCGATATCGATGTCAAAGGGTTTGACACTGGGCTGCATCACACCTTTTGGCATCATATCCATGTTTTGCATCACTTTGTCATAGAGTTTTAAATTTGATTCTTCCCTGTCCTCTCCGATATAATACATCACATTGACGATACCTACATTATCCATAGCGATACCGTGTATATGTTCTATCCCATGCACTTCACGTAATTTACGTTCCAAAGGGTTGATAATAATATTTTCTACCTCTTTCGGTGTGGCCCCCGGCATGGCAACAATGATGGCGCCGCCTGAAATAGCGATCTGGGGGTCTTCTTCTCTTGGCATGGTATTGAGGGCCATATAGCCTACAAAAAGGAGCATCGCACCGAGAACGACCGTTAAAGGGTTATGTAAAAAACCTTTTGCCAATTTTCCTGCTATGTTCATACTTGCATACGTTTCTTTAGGCGCCATCTCTACCTACTTGATATGAATTTTGGTATACATACCCGGATACACAGAAGAGCGCTCAGAGTGATCAAAGTCCATTTTGATCTTGAACTTGTGAGTCATAGGGTTTGAACTCGGGATAATAGAGGTGATTTTTCCCACTGTTTTAAACCCTATAGAAGGTATCTCTATATCTACTTTTTTACCCAGGTTGATGTATTTCAACTGTGTTTCACTCATTTCCGCGACAATGGTGAGCTTGCTCAGATCGGTCAATACCACTGCAGGCATACCAGGGATCGCCATTTCCCCTTCATTGAGACGTTTTTCGACGATCACCCCGTCATTCGGTGCAAGGATCTTCAAATAGTTGTACTGATTGAGCACTTCCTCTTTCTTGGCCAGTGCCTGCTTTACCTGCTCTTCTGCGATCTTTACCATATCTTCCAGATTTTTAGCCGTCAGCTGCAGCATTTCATATTCATACTTGGAAACCATTTTTTTCTTGTAAAGTCTCTCATGTCTTGCAAGGTTGGTCAGTACGTTATTATACTGGTTCTTGTTCATCTGAAGCGAGAGTCTTGCCTGGGAAATGGCAAGGTCCACCTGCCTCTCTGCCGACTCTATCTCTTTGGAATCGATCTCATACAGAAGCTGACCTTTCTTGACGATATCACCTTCAGAGACAGCCATATTTTTTACATACCCCATATAGCGGCTGGTGAGCATTTTTTGATTATCAGAAACCACAGAACCGCTTAAGTTGATCTCTGCTGCATGCACGAACGTCAACATCAAAACCAGGACACTTAATTTTGCAAGCCTATTCATACATTTCCTCCTGTATTCAACACACTGTTGAGTTCAAAGATCTTGGTGTTACGCTCATTTTTGATCGTCAACAGTTTCAGCAGTACTTCCAGCTCCTTGGACTGTTTTATCAGAACATCCGAGATAGAGACGATCCCCTCTTTGTAGCGTGCGCGGTAGTTTTCATAAACCTTTTGTGCAAAACGCAGCTGCTTTGTATAGCTTTCCACATCCGCATTCTTACTCAGGATCTCTGTCTCAAGCTTTTTTACTTTCAGCGCAGTACCTGATTTGGCCAACGCCACCTGATCCTGTACTTTGAGATGATTGACTTTGGCTTTTTGAAGATTGGCACTGTCACTGCCGCCATTGAAGATATTCCATTTTAATTGGACACCCACCGTATAAGCCTCTTTGTCCCTGAATTCATTCCACAAGGTATTATCGGCACTTCCATACTCGCCAAATGCACCGATGGTCGGTAGATAATTCGCTTTTTCAACGTTGACGGCCATCTTGCTGATCTGCAATCCCAGCAGTGCTTTTTGTATGTCTATATTGTTTTCTTCCAGTGCTTTTGTATTAATAGTAGGCAGGGGAGCCATCTCATTGACCTTTTTGATGGAAGTCACCTCTTCGTTCAATAAAAATGAGAGAAATTGATAGGCCAGGTCCCTATTGAGTTTTGCCTGATTATGCATACTTTCTGCCTCCGCCAGACGTGCCTGGACTTCGAGCAGATCGATCTCCTGTGCATACCCCTCTTCTCCCATACTTTTGACAACCGCTTCCAGTTGTTGAATGTTTTGAATGATCTTGGAAAGGTTCACAATATAGTTCTCGACCAGGGTGATGTCATAAAATGCTTTTTTGGTCTGAAATATCTTCTCGTTCATCAGCTTTTCTGTATCCCACTGGCTCATACGCTGTAAAGCCTTGGTGATACGCCCGTACTCTGAGAGTTTGCCTCCTGTATAGAGAGGGAGCATATAGGAGATCTTGGTCTGATAGTGGTCTCTGGCTTCTGGGTAGTTCAATTCTTGTGGTGCGACAGGGAGTGGGTTTGTTGATCCTGACATATCAAATTCAGCAAAACCAAAATCACCAAAAGTGGCTTCACGGCTTTGCAGTTTAAATCCGAAGACATTCCCTGCATCATTGGAACGCATACCGGTCACAGCAACATCCACTTTTCCATAGTGCTGGCCTTTAGCGGCAGCAGCTTCGTAGGCTTTCATCTGTTCATTGAAGTGGGATATTTTTAATTCCAGGTTGTTGTGCTTCAAAATAGAAATAGCCTGATCGATCTCCAAATTCTCTAACCCCGCAAACAAGGGCCACGTCAAGAAAAAGATGAGATATTTTTTCATCCGACACACTCCTCTTCTTTAAGAATACTTATATTATAACCAAAGAAATAGTTTTCTGCTCTAAAGCACATTAAAATAATAATAAATTATATCTTAGATAATATAAAGTAATGATTAAGAAGAAAGAATATGCTTTTTATCTGGTGAAAACGTATGAATATCGTTGCTGTACAAAGAGAGGAAGTGCAAGCAGGAACTAAGTGGTGTATCCCACTTAGTTCTTAGAGTGTTGCATGAGAAACGCTGATGCACGCTTCCAATGCAGAAAGTTCTTCAAGAAGTTGTTTTTTGACCTGACCATCAACACGTACCACTGCCAGCGCCTGTTTTTTAGTATCGCGCCCAAGTCTGAAGTCAGATATGTTCAGACCATTCTCTGCCATGATCCTTCCGACATCACCGATAACACCCGGAGTGTCCGTATTTCTGAAGAAAATCATGGTACCTTTTGGCTCCACATCCAAAATGTAATCATCGATCTCGATAATACGCTGTTCCGTATCATCAAAGACCGTACCAGCAATAGAAATGGTACCGTTTGATGTCGTTAATTTAATGCCGACCTTATTGGTAAATCCACTGTTGTTTGGTTTTACTTCTTTTGTGATATCTATACCACGTTCGTCCGCGACAAACTCAGCATTGACATAGTTCACTTGATCTCCTAATGATTCTGTAAGCACACCTACGGTTGCAAACGTTCCCATAGATTCTAAATGTTCTGCTACCGGACCCGCCGCCATTACTTTAATGGATTTGACTGCGCTTTTTGTGATCTGCGCAGACAGGTGTCCTATCTTCTGGATCAGTTCAAGATACGGTCTTACAAAATCAGGCAGCTCATTCTCTTTGATCGGCAAGTTCAAGGCGTTCGGATAGGAAATACCTTTTACCGCTGCTATGGCATTTTCAGCTGCCTGGATCGCAATATTTCTTTGCGACTCTTTTGTATTGGCACCCAGGTGAGGTGTTACCGTTACATTGTTAAGGTCTAAAAGAGGATGGTCCGTAGCCGGCTCTTTATTGAATACATCGATCCCTGCCATCGCGATCTTGCCCGAAGTAAGCCCTTCCAAAAGCGCATCTTCATCATAAAGACCGCCACGTGCACAGTTGATGAGTATCACACCGTCTTTCATTTTAGCGATCTCGTCTTTTCCGATCATTCCGATCGTCTCAGAGTTCTTTGGCGTATGAATAGTGATGATATCACATGCCAGAATATCTTCGAAGTTTTTCGTATAAGCAACATCCAGATCCGTTGCTTTGCGAGGATCGATATATGGGTCATACGCGATCACATCCATTTCAAATGCCTTTGCCCTTTTCCCTACACGGGAACCGATGTTACCGAACCCGATGATACCGAGCTTCTTGTCTTTAAGCTCTGTACCGTACCAGTCCTGTCTTCTCCATACGCGGTCTTGTTTCAGGTTGTTGTGTGCATAAGGAAATGACCTTACACAGGAAAGCAGGTGGGCCATGGTAAGTTCGACAGCTGCAATCGTATTGGCGGTAGGCACGTTCATGATAACAATGCCCTGCTTGCTTGATCCAGGTATATCTACATTGTCCACACCTACACCCGCACGAACCACGGCTGTTATTTTTTTAGCCGCGGCCAAAAATGCCTCATCCACATCTGTAGATGAACGTGTAATAGCTACATCTGCCAAAGGAATGATCTCAGCGATCAGTTTGTCTTTAGGCTCATCTGCTGCATTGATTAATTCTATTTCACTATCATTTGCAAGAATATCCAATCCATCCTGGTGAATATGATCACAAACAACGATCGTCTTTTTTGACATCTTATAACCTTTGTGTTTTTGTGAAAACTTAAGTACCTGCTAGTACGGGAGAATACGATGAATCGTATGAACTACCTACTACAGGCAACTCAATAGTAACCATCAAAACCAGAAGAAATGCTTGGCGCAGCCTTCTGATCTTGAGAATGTGAAGCGTGACTCAAAAAGTGTCTAATGCTACGTGTTTATCTTTTAAACTTATCGCCGAAAGCATCCCCGAGGGTCATGCTGTCATCCTGCTCCAAATTGAGCTGTTCCATAGCATCTCTCTCTTGCTGACGCTCTAGTCTTTTTACCGAAACTCTGATCCTGTCTGTATTACCGTCGATGAAGCTGATCACACCTGTGATCTCTTGACCTTTTTCGATCTCATCAAACTTCAGCGGGTGAAGATCTTCCGTTCTGATAAGTGCATCCACATTATCCTCAAGTGAGATGAATACACCGAAATCTTTTTTGTCTTTCACTGTACCGGTCACGATAGAACCGTTTTTATGGTTTTGTGCATAGGCTTTTACCGGTGAATCTTCAAGTGCTTTTTTGCTTAAAGAGATCTTGCCTGCATCTGTATCGATCTTGATGATCTTTACTTCGACCTCATCCCCTACTTTAAGTTCAGATTTTGCATTTTTTGATTTATCCCAAGAGATTTCCTGATTGTGTAGCAGACCCTCTACCGGACCAACTTTTACAAAGGCACCAAAATCAGTCACAGAAGTGACCTCACCAGTTACAACATCACCCACTCTGAATTCAGAAGTGAATGCATCCATAGGCTTAGGCAGAAGATTTTTAAGGCTCACTCTAAGTCTTCTTCCCTCTTTATCCACTTCGATCACTTCCACATTGATATCTGTATTGTTCTCTAGATAGTCTTTCGGATGTTTGACATTTTTGTCCCAAGAGATCTCAGAAACGTGAAGGAATGCTTCAAGATCCTCTCCAAGGTCCACAAATACACCATAAGGCTCAATGTTTGAAACTGTAGCAGTCACAGTGTCGCCTACACCGATGATAGAATCAATATCAGACCAAGGATCAGGATTGGCATCTTTTATAGAAAGGGAAAGGTGTCTTTTCTTTTTATCATACTCTAGCGCAACTACATTGACTTCATCGCCTTCCGCAAAGTACTTCGAAGGATTTACCGGACCTTTGTGAGAGATCTGTGAATAGTGAACCAGACCGTCCATACCACCAACATCTACGAACATACCATACGAAGTGATCTTTTTGATCGTACCGACTACCGGCTCTTTATTTTCGAGCAGTTCTGCAACGACTTCATCTGTTTTAGCTTTCTCACGTTCAATCAGTTCTTTTCTGGAAACTACCACTGAACCTTTCTCTTTATCTACTTTGACAATGACCGCTTTTACTTTTTTGCCGATAGGATCGACCTTTGAAGAGAGGTAAGAGAGTGTACGTGGCATGAAGAACTCCAAGCCGTCACAGTCAACCACATAACCACCTTTATTGGATTTAGTGATCACACCTTCAATGATATACTCTTGATTTTCATCATACTCGTCTATAAATTCATTCAACGCTGCTCTGCTTAGTGCTGCTTTGTGAGAAATACGGCCTCTGCCCATGGTAACCACATCTATCGTATCACCTACTTTAAATGCTACGTTACCTTCTTCATCTTTAAGTTCATCCAGTGAAAGTGTTGCATCTCTACCACCGCCGATATCAATGACAGCTATCCCGTCTTTTTCATCTATTTTAACAACTGTACCAGCTACTAAATCACTTTTTGATTCTGACTTTTTAAACGATTCCTCGAGCATCGCTTCAAAATCTACGTCTTCTATTTCGATATCTTCGAACTTCATACCTATCCTTATGTGTGCCTAATTTTGCGTTATTATACCCATTTAACCATAAATATGGCTTATAAGGCAGAGGGGCCAAAGCCCCGCTGACGCTAGGTCTACTTTTACTCTTGGACGGTATAAGTTGTTTATTTTAAGCTTTTATACTTTAGGGAAGTGCTAGTAGGAAGAAATACTTTCAAGTACTTCAAAATAGGTAGGAAATGTTTTTGCCGTACATTCAGGTTCATTGATCGTGACGGAGACAGGATCCAGTGCCAAAAGGGAAAAACACATGGCCATTCGATGGTCATCGTAGGTGTCTATCGCTGCATGTTTCAATACTTCAGGCGGTGTGATCTTCAAATAATCCTCGCCCTCTTCCACCTCTGCTCCGACCTTGCGAAGTTCTGTGGCCATGGCAAAGAGCCTGTCTGTTTCTTTGACGCGCCAGTTATAGATATTTCTCAGCGTAGTGGTCCCCTTTGCAAAGAGTGCCGTGGTCGCTATGGTCATGGCTGCATCGGGGATGTGGTTGAAATCCATATCGACGGCATGAAGCTCGCCTTTGCTTACCGATACAAAGTCATCACCCCACTCTACCGCTGCACCCATTTTTTCAAGGACATCTACGAACTGGACATCACCCTGTATACTTTTCTTTCCGATCCCTGTCACTTTGACCGTACCGCCTTTGATGGCAGCCGCAGCCAAAAAATAAGAGGCGGAAGAGGCATCCCCCTCTACCATAAAGGTCTCTACGGCTTTATAGGTCTGTCCGCCTTTGACCCTGAATGTCTGATAATTCTCATGTACAACCTCTACACCGAACGCTTTCATGATATGCAGGGTAATATCGATATAGGGTTTAGAAACAAGCTCCCCTATGATGGTAATGGTCATATCCCCTTTGGCCATGGGTGCGGCAAGCAGCAGTGCCGTTAGGAACTGGCTGGAAATGGCACCATCTATCTTCACATGGCCGCCTGATAATCCATCCGCCTCTATCAAAAGCGGGGGATACCCCTCATTCTCTTTATAGGTGATCTTTGCGCCTGCCTCTCTCAACGCATCTACCAAATGCCCGATCGGCCGTTCCTTCATTCTCGGCTCACCCGTAAGCAGGTAGGACCCTCTGCCCAAGCATAATGCGGCGCAAAGTGGCCGCATCGCTGTCCCGGCATTCCCAAGAAAGAGTTCTTCCAGGTCACTACCCTCTATAGGCCCCCCATTGCCGACCACCGTACAGGTTGTCTTGTTTTCTGAAAGGGTATAGTCGATCCCAAGCTGTTTGAGTGCATTGAGCATATGCCTCGTATCGTCACTCTCCAAAAGATTGGTGATCGTGGTTGTTCCCTCGGCCAGTGCAGCGAGCAGCAACGCCCTGTTGGAAAGACTTTTAGAACCTGGAAGGTTGATCTCTCCCTCTATTTTAGAGATAGGTTTCAATGTCAAACTGTTCATACAACCTCATCTACTTTCACTAGTTCTTTAATTTTACTGATCACATTGTCTACGATCCACTTGGGTGTAGAGGCACCGGCTGAAATACCGCAAAGATCCTTCTCTTCAAACCAAGCGGCTTCGAGTTCTTTTTCATTTTCTATCAGATAGCTGTCCTTGCAGTAACGCTGACTGATACTGTGCAGCTGTTTGGTATTGGAAGAGTGTTTCCCCCCTATCACGATCATCACATCCGCCTTTTTAGCGAGTTCCGATGCTGCATCCTGGTTCTCAAAAGTGGCATTGCATATGGTGTTGAAGACCCGGACCTCTTTGCGTGTTGCCATCAAAGCCGTGACGATCTTGGCAAAGTCCTCAGGTTTTTTTGTGGTTTGTGATACAACGGCGACCTTCCCCTTGAGAGGAAGTCCTTCCAACTCTTCGGATTCCAGTACGATAAACGCATCCTCAGGGTCTTCCGCATAACTTACCACCCCTTTGATCTCAGGGTGATTCTTGTCACCGAAGATCACAATACTGTATCCCTCCGTACTCATCTTTTGTACAATGTTCTGCGGCGTGGTCACATAAGGGCAGGTTGCATCTATGATCTTGTGTTTTTGCTTTTTTAAAGCAGCCAGTTCATCTTTAGGGATGCCGTGGGTACGGATCACGACGGCATCATCCGTTTCGATATCTTCGATACGCTCCGCAAGACCGATGTTAAATTTCGTTTTCAGTCTGTCGATCTCGTCTTTGTTATGGATCAGCGGACCATAGGTAACCGATCCCCTGTGCCCTTCAGCTATTTCGATCGCTCTCTCCACACCAAAGCAAAATCCGTAACTGGATGCCAATTGTATTTTCATGGCTATCTCAACTCTGCTTTACATTCTGTCTCAAGTGCAGTCATCACCTGCGCCATCAACGCTTCTATATCACTGTCTTCCAGTGTTTTTTCCATCGACTGGATAAAGAAACGGACCGTAAGACTCTTTTTGTCCCCTAACTTTTCATCCTCATAGATGTCTACAGGATAGCTATCTTTGAGCGTTGGCAGGTCCAGGTGCTTCAGCACTTTAGCTACCTGATAATAGTTCAAAGACTTATCTATCAGGACAGAAAGGTCTTTGTAGACACCCTGGAACTTAGAAATGGGCGCTGCATTGATATGCTTGGGCATCAAGGCATCAAAATCAAGTTCCGCTATGAATGTCACAGGAATATCAAAATCCTCCTGTACATTTGGGTGGAGCTTCGAGAGGAAGCCGCAAACTTTTCCGTCTACGATGATATCTGCCGACTGGTAAGGGTGCAGCAGGGCGTTGCTATGCGTACAGGGGACCAGTTCAAACGCACCTATCACCGCACCTACCTTTTGGGTAAAGGCAGCAAAATCTATCATCTTCGGTTTTCCGGCATTTCTCACACTTTCGGCTTCAATCTGGCCGGAGAAAACAAAAGAGATCTTTTCGCTCTGTTCCCTTTTAGTACCGAACACCGCACCTATCTCGAAAAGCGGAATGGACTTTCTGCTGTGACTGACATTGCGCTTCACTGCATTCAGTAAGTTGACCAGTATCGTAGACCTGAGCGTGTTGAGCTCTTCGGCTATAGGGTTGGCAAGTTCCAGTGCCTCTTCCACCGTAGTGAAACCGTACTTTTCCAAAAGCGCCCTTTCGGAAAAGACATAAGAGACATTCTCATAAAAAGAGACACCCACCGCACGGTTCTTGAACTCCTTTTTTGCCCGATATCTGTCTGTCGTAGCATTCAGGCGCGGTTTTTCGGCAAATACAAAAGGTTTTGCCTCTATGTTGTTGATCCCTATGATACGCACGATCTCTTCAGAGATATCCTGGATATTCTTGATATCATGTCGGAAGAGCGGCACCACCGCAACCACCACATCATGCCCCATAGAGTTGATCTCAAATCCCAGTTTCTGAAGTATCGTGACAATTCTACTTACTTCAACATCCATACCGATGATAGAGGAGATCTCTTTTGCATCTACGATGACCGTTTCATTTTCACGCTCTGTACTTACATTGAGCGAGCCTTCATAGCAGGAGATATTCGTATACTTGTCTATAAGCAAGGTCATAAAGGAGAGACCGAACTGTAGGTCCGGGTTGGAACCTCTTGATGTCTTATAGTAGAGATCATCTGTTTCCAAAGAAGCCGTAGCCACAGCTTCGACCAAAGTATCCGGGTGGATATAGCTGGCCTCGATCAAAAGCTCTTTGGTCTCATCGGTTACCATGGCCTTTTTGGCCTGGTTCGCACCTACAACAGAAAGTACTGTATCATTCCCTTTGATCTCTATGATGCCTTTTGCTTTTGCCACAGGAAGTACAGAGATCCTATTGTCATGATTACGGAATACCCTGCTGTCATAGGCACGCAAAATCACACCTGTGGTATGTGTGACATACGCCAGGATATTGTCAAGTTTACCTTCAGCCATGGCATTGACCATAGCCAATCGCAGCTGTATCAGACAACTGCTGGATATCTTATTGATCGTCGCCAATTTATAACGCAGGTCTGCCTCCATTTCACCCTGTGTATGGATCTCTGCTTCTCTGGCGATACCGAGTTTCACTTTTTCTTTCTGTTTGTATTCAAAAGGTTTCATTTCCAGATCCAGTGCTGCACTCAGATCTCTTGCCACGCCATAAATACTGAGACAGTCACCCCTGTTGGCTGTCAGCTCGAGCTCTATCACTGTGTCCGCCACGGTAGGATAGGAGCCCAGTTCGCGTCCTGCTTCAAGCTCACCGATACTCTCGTCGAGTATCATAATGCCTTTGCCCATCTCCGGCAGTCCAAGCTCGGAAGAGGAACATACCATCCCTTCGCTCTCGACACCGCGGAGTTTCGCATGCTTGATCACGAAATCACCGGGCAGTACCGCGCCAATGGTCGCTACTGCCACATACTCCGCATCTACCACGTTCGCCGCGCCGCAGACGATCTGTCTGGTCCCGCTTCCTACGTCGATCTGGCATACGTTCAGCTTATCTGCATCAGGGTGTTTTTCGCAGGAGAGTACCTTTCCTACAACGACCTTTGGGGCAATTTCAATTTGAGTCAGGCTGTCAACTTCCAGCCCTATCGCGTTAAATGTTTCATAAAGCTTTTCATTAGAGACACTGCTAAGGTCTACGAACTCATTTAACCAACTTCTTGTTACTATCATCTAAACTGCTCCAACAAACGAATATCACCCTCGAACAACGATCTCAGGTCAGGTATCTTGTGCATAAGCATCGCAAAACGCTCTACACCCAGACCAAAGGCATAACCACTCACAGTCTCATATCCTACTGCCTTAAAGACATTCGGGTCAACGATCCCGCATCCGAGTACTTCCAGCCAACCTGTATGGGAACAGACCCTGCACCCTTTGCCTTCACAGAAGATACAAGAGATATCGACTTCGGCAGAAGGCTCTGTGAACGGGAAGAAGCTTGGTCTGAAGCGTACTTCGACCTCACCGAACATATATTGCAAGAAATCTGTCAGTATGGACTTGAGATTTGCAAAACTCACTTTGTCCCTGTCATCCACCACAAGACCTTCTACCTGATGGAACATCGGTGTATGCGTCAAGTCATAATCTCGTCTGAACACAGTACCTGGAGCGATCATTCTGATAGGAGGTTTTCTCTCAAGCATGGTACGTATCTGTACCGGAGAGGTGTGTGTACGAAGCAGGCTGCCGTCCTTGAAGTAGAAGGTATCTTGCATATCACGTGCGGGGTGGTGTTTGGGAAGGTTGAGGGCTTCAAAGTTATGAAAATCATCTTCCACCATCGGGCCGCTCTCAACCGCAAAGTTCAACGCCACGAAATAGTCAATGATCTTGTCCATGGTCTCCATGACCGGATGGAGTGCGCCCTTCTGTGCCAGCGTACCATAGAGTGAGACATCTACCGCCTCGTTTTTAAGCACTTTTTCTATCTCTTCAGCCTTAAGGACCTCGTAGCGTGCATCAAAACTTGCCTGCAGGGAAGCTTTACTTTTGTTCAGTCCCTCTGCAAAGGCTTTTTTTTCCGGGCCGGGTACATCTTTCATCTTCGCAAACTGCGCTGCGAGAATTCCCTTCTTCCCAAAAAGCTCGACACGTACCTTTTCCAATGTTTCAAGTGAGTCAGCTTGAACGATCTTCTCTTCTAAATTTTCCATCTAACCTCTATGTTGCTTCATATCTATTGCCACGATTTTATCCAAAAATTACTAATAATGGGATTTATTACTATGTATCTGTGCTATACTTTGCATAGTTGAACCTTAACGATCACCACACCCTGTGCGTGCTTGACATGGATAGGAACAAGTTGATATGATACTAAAAAAATAGAACAAATCAAGCAATTAAAGGACCGCTGCATGTGTATATTCTGCAAAATCGTCAACAAAGAGATCCCAAATAACACCGTCCATGAAAGTGAACATTTTTTAGCATTCAACGACCTCTACCCCAAAGCACCCATACACATTCTCATTATCCCAAAAACACATGTGGATTGTTTTCAGGATGTGACACCGGAGACCATGGCAGGATTGACTGTATTTGCACAGGAGGTAGCTACGAAAGTCGGTATCGATAAATCAGGCTACAGACTCGTCACGAACAATGGTCAAGACGGCGGACAAGAAGTGTACCACTTACATTTCCACATGCTGGGCGGAGGCAAGCTCGCATGGGATCACAGCCACGAAGACCCGCATAAGAGTTTATAAAACTCTTACGGAAAAGTTATTATTTAAATTTCAAAAACTACCTCAACATCAAACTTGTGATAGTGTTTCCCCCTCTTACTTTTCTAAAAAAGTAAGCAAAAGTCGTCACTGTTCTCAAATCGCTATGCTTACAAAGGTGTTCACAGTGACAAAGCACACTTCGTGTGATTGACAGAATTTCCAAATAAAGACAATCAGTAAGTGACGCTAGTCCATATATTAATAAAATATTGTCGTGCGAACGACCTTGAAAACGAAGCGATTCGAGAGTCACGACGCTTTTTTGCTTCGTTTTTTCTAAAAAAATGAAGAAAGTAACAACGCCACAAGTAAGCTACAATGGAAGTTCGATAAAAATTTCCAACCATACATACTATACAATAAATTACGCGTCAATTTCCTCAAGCTTCCGTTCATACTCAGCCACGATCTCATCATCTTTTTCCGTGGCGGTCTCTAACCGTTCAAAAAAGGCATCCACTTCCTGCTGCAGTTCTCCTACTTCACGTGAAAGTTCCATCATTGCCGAATTATCACCCGACATGGATGCTTTTTCAAGCGCTGCGTTTTTAGCCTCAAGTTCTGCTTCAAGCCCTTCTATTTTTTCTTCACAGAGCTTGATCTCTTTGGTAAAGGGCTTACGCAGTTCGTTACGTTCGTGCGTGACCGCTTTGCGGAGTTTCTTGCGTTCTTTATGGTTGATCTTGGGTTTTTTCTTTTTAGGTGCCGTTCCCTCTTCCTCTTCCCAGCCTATCTTTTCCAGAAACTCATCATAGGTACCGTCAAAGTATTCGGCACCCCCTTGATGGAAAATGATCAGCGCGTCAGCCAGACGCCGTAAAAGCATCTCTGAGTGCGTCACCATGATCAGTGCACCCTCAAACTCCTCTATGGCATCCGCAAGTGCATCGATGGATTGCATATCGAGGTGGTTAGTAGGCTCATCCAGGAACAACAGGTTCGCAGGTGTTGCGATGATCTTGCCCAGCATCACACGGCTGCGTTCCCCTCCGGAAAGCACTTCTATCTTCTTGTCTCCAAGTTCCCCGGAGAACATCATACGTCCGGCGATGTTCCGCGCCTGCGGGATGCCGATATCCTTATTGACCGAAGCGATCTCATCCACAATGGTAGCATTTACATTGAGCCTCTCGATGTTCGTTTGCCCGAAATGCGCAAAAGTCGTTGAGGGGTGATAATCCAGTGTCCCCTGTTGGAGCGGTAGCTCTCCTGCAATATAGTTAAGCAAAGTAGATTTACCTTTACCGTTCTTGCCGATGATCGCTAAACGTTTTCCTCTCTCTAGGGCAAAGGTTACATGCTCAAAGAGCGGTTTATCAGGGTCATATCCAAACCCTAGGTTATCAGCTCTCAATATGATCTTTGCCGGTGTCTCTTTGTAGCTAAAATGGAAAGACAGGGTCGCATCGTTCTGCAGATCCTCCATCTCATCCATTTTGTCGAGTTCTTTTTGCTTGGACTGTGCCAGTGCAGCGGTAGATGCCCTGGCCTTGTTCCGTGCTACGAACTCTTCAAGCTCTTTACGCTTTTTGTCCTGGTTTGCCTTTGTTTTCTCATACGTTTCATCTTCCATCTCAAGCGTAGCGTAATACTTGTAACTGTCGCCCTCGATCAAACGAAGCCCTTTACGCTGTATACCCATCGTATGGGTCGTTACCGAGTCCATAAAATCACGATCGTGCGTGATGAGTATCACCTCTCCGTCAAACTCTTTAATAAACCCTCTTAGCCAACGTAAAGAAGGCAGGTCAAGGTAGTTGGTAGGCTCGTCAAGCAGCAGCATGTTGGGTTCTGTTGCCAAAAGCTTTACAAGGTTGATACGTATCTGGTACCCACCGGAAAAGCTCATAGGATCTTTATCCAGGTCCTCTTCCGAAAAACCCAGTCCAAAGAGAAGTTTCTCTATCTTGTAAAAATTCCACTGTTCATCCTCTGGAAGTACCAAGGCACACTCTTCACGTACTGTGGGTTCCGTAAAAACAAGATGCTGTTTAAGTGAACCGATCATATAGTTTTTAGGAATGCTCACATCTCCGGAGTCATAACCCTCTTCACCTAGAATGATCTTAAAAAGGGTAGATTTACCGGATCCGTTACGCCCCACCAATCCGATCTTCTGTCCAGGCGAAAGCTTGAGATTGACATCTTTAAAAAGTGTTTGTCCACCGAAGCTTTTGGAAAGGTTGGTAAGTTGTATCATGGATATATCCGTATGTGAAAAAATTTTGTGGGATTATATCCAAAAGTCTATTAGCCCGCATACTATTTGTTTGAAAGTATTATCGTTCTATAATGAAGTTAGAGATTTACACAAAGGAGAAAAAATGAGCGAAAGCAACCTGAAACACTTGGAAAAGATCAAAGAGGGCATAGATAGATCGGACGCTTTGACGGAAGAGGAAAAAAGCGACTCCATGAAACGTATCGAGCAATGGTACAGGGAGGACAAGGCCTGGGGGACCTTCATGAAGGAGCTAAGCGAGATCTCACCTACCGTCAAAGGGCTCCTTGCTGAACTCGGACTGCTCTAGTGTACACAGCCTGTCTTCGGCAGGCACCTGCCCTATCGACTAATAATCACGGAATTCACCCTCTTTCAGTTTTGTCTTCAATCCATCCAGGGCTTCCTGCATGATATCCAGGATCATTTCTCCCGCCAATGTATCATCTGCCTCTGGCACATCCCAGTTGGTGATCTTCATATTGACCTTGAAGATCGCATTGATCTCAGAGATGATCTCGCTTTTTCTACCCAAAATATCTTGTGCTACAGGATTCATGCTAGTCCTTTTGTCATAGTTAGTCGTAAAAACTATGATACCCCTCTTAGAGTAAAAAGTATCTGAAGCCCAAAAAATATGCTATAGTAATGTATGAAGATACAACTATGTAAAAAATTCTCGAAAAGTGCCAAGCTTCAGGAAAAACTCCAGGAAGCTTTTCCTGATGACACCATCATGGTAAGGTCATGTATCGACATGTGCAAGCTCTGCAAGAAGCAGCCTGTAGCAAGGGCGGCTGGAGAAAAGCTCAAGGCCAAATCTATCTCAAAGCTGATCTCCAAGATAGACTCGCTCTAAGACCTACGAACAGCAGGCTCCGCCAAAGCCGTCTTCAAGCGGTACATTCATAGAAGTAAGCGCCTCCTTCTCCGCTATCGTCTCTCCATTTTGAATAATAGTATAACTTACTTTCACAGAATCACGGATAGAGTTCACTGTGGTACAGTAGCTCTCCAGAGATGCCCCTATGTAACGCTTCGCTTTTGTTGCATCAAAGGCCCCGTCAAATGTATAAATGATATGCATGGACGCAAATTTCATCGGTACGGATTCTGTTCTTTCTATCTCTGCTTTTACAGAGTAGTTCGTCACTTCAAAACCGTCCTTCTCTGCCATCATCACAAGATCTATCCCTGTGCACCCTATGATGCCTGTCGCAAAATACTCCACAGGTGTGATCTCTTTACAGTCCAGGATATAAGAAGACTTTGTTGTGTTCGCTTTAAACTTTTTATCACCAAGATACTCTACTGATACATTCATGTACATTCCTAAGATTTATTTGTGATAGTGTACACTATATGACTTATAAATTTACTGCAAAAGGCATACGATGGGTGTAGAAATAGAACGCAAATTCCTGACAGACGAAACGAAACTGCCCACACTACAAAATGGCTATCGCATCAAGCAAGGCTACATCCAGACCGCAGATCATACCACAGTACGTGTGCGCATCCGTGACAAAGAGGCCTTTCTCACCATCAAAGGCAAAAGTCAAGGGGCCTCCCGCTTAGAGTTTGAATACCCCATTCCTCTGCAAGATGCGGAAGAGATGCTCGAAAACCTCTGCCACGCCTCACTGATAGAAAAAACACGCTATCTTCTAGAGCATGAGGGACATACATGGGAAGTGGATGTGTTTGAAGGGTCCAATCAAGGACTTATCGTCGCTGAAATAGAGCTGCAGAGTGAAGAGGAGGATTTCTCTTTGCCCGAATGGGTAAGTAAAGAGGTAACGGAGGATGTCAGGTATTTCAATGCCAATTTGATCAAGCATCCATATGCAGACTGGTAAAAGAGATCATGTCTGAAGGCAAAGATTATCTTACCTTAAGCATAACCAATGTAAAACCTCTTTATGACACTTAATGAACTTGATCTTAAAACCGAATATCTTTCACTGGATAGTGAATTTTACGATTTGACCGACCCCACACCGCTGGATGATCCCTATTTGATCAGCTTTAATCCCAAGGCGGCAGAACTGATCGGTCTTGACAGCAATAGCGCAGATGACCCGCGATTTGTCGCACTGCTGAACGGTACCTTCATTCCCAAAGGGGTGCGTCCCTTTTCTATGTGCTATGCAGGACATCAGTTCGGCCATTACGCCCCGCGCCTGGGAGATGGAAGGGCTGTCAATCTGGGAAGCATCAACGGCTGGCACCTTCAGACCAAAGGAAGCGGAGAAACACGCTACTCACGGATGGCAGACGGTCGTGCTGCCCTTCCCTCTTCGATACGGGAGTACCTGATGAGCGAAGCGATGCACCATCTTGGTATCCCTACCACACGTGCCCTGGGCATCATCGGATCAGAAACAAAGATCGTACGGAACCAGATCGAACGCGGTGCGATCGTGATGCGCATGTCACCAAGCTGGGTACGTTTTGGTACATTCGAGTACTTTTACTATTTCAAAGAGTATGACAAACTCAGATCACTCGCCGACTATGCCATCAAAGAATCCTACCCGCATCTTCAGAAGGATGAAGATCGTTATTACAGGTTCTTTTGTGAAGTCGTTGAGCGCACTGCAAAGCTGATCGCACAGTGGCAGGGCGTAGGCTTTAGCCATGGTGTGATGAACACAGATAATATGTCGATCGCAGGCCTTACCATCGACTATGGGCCGTATGCCATGCTGGATGATTTTAACTTCGGCTTTGTGAGCAATAAGTCTGACCGGGCAGGCCGCTACAGCTACGGCGATCAGCCCAATGTCTCCTACTGGAACCTCACTATGCTCGCCAAAGCACTCTCCCCTCTCATTGACCAGGAGAGAATGCAGAAAAAGCTCGATGATTACGGCAATTTCCTCTACCCGGATGCCTATATCGATGTGATGAGAGAAAAGCTGGGGTTGGAAACGAAGCTGGAAGAAGATGCAGAACTCATCACAAGCCTGGTAGGGGCCCTGCAGGATGCTTATGTCGACTATACCAATTTCTTTCGAACTCTCAGCCGCTATGATGGTGAACGAATGCCCCTCTATGATATCGCTATGAACCCACTGGTCATTCATCACTGGCTTGATCAGTATGATCAACGTTTGGCTAAAGAGTCACGTTTACAGACAGAACGCCAAGAAGCAATGCTAAAGCGCAATCCAAAGTATGTATTGAAGAACTATATGCTGCAGGATGCGATCACACTGGCCAAGAAAGGGGACTTTTCAATGGTTGAGACACTGCTGTATATCGCGTCACATCCGTTTGATGAACTGCCGGAGTTCGAACGTTTTGCCAAGGAGACACCGGAAGAACACAAGAATCTCACGCTTTCCTGTTCCTCATGAGTGACAACTATTCAATGCCGTGGTATTTCTTGTAGACACCTTCTACGTAGTCGGGTTTAAGCCCCCGTATCTTCATATCATACTTCTCTTCTTTGATATGCTCTTTAATGGTCTCTATGAGTATCTCCCATCGTTTTGCCAGGATGGCTCTTATCTCTGCTTCAAAGTCACCCGCATGCTCAGGATACTGGGCTTTTAGCATCTCTGCCACATCAGAAAATTCTGTTTGGCGTATAAGCTCAAGCTGCTCTTTAGGATGACTCTGTGCTTCTTCCACAAGCTGCGTCCAGCCTGCTTCCAAAACAGTACTTAATTCTTTATCGTAGTCTCTCTCTTCATTGGGGAACTTCTCCCGGAGTGCCGTTGCGATATCTTTCAATGGATGTTCATTGACTATCTCAAGTTCTACTTCAAACCCTTTCAGGTTCTCTTCATACTCTGCTATATCATCATACAATGCTGCGATCTTTGCATTCTTCTCTTTTTGAGCATTTCTGGCTTTCGTGTATGTAGGAGTATTGATCTCCTCTTCCGGCTCTATGCCGTAAGATTCTCTCAGCTCCTGCATCTGTAACTCTTTTAGCGTCATTTGGTCTTTGCTTTTTTCAGCCATGATGTCGATACTCCTCTATCATTTTATCATTCACCCACTATAGTTATTTAACATTTATATCTACTTAAAGGGTTAAAAGTTGTATGACAATCTACCCTTCACTGGCTATAACGAAGCAATCCACTTCTTCAAGCTCTCCACCTGCTCCAGTGTCCTAACCGTGGCTGTCCCGCCTTCAGACTTTCGGGCATTCATGGAAGCACGGTTGTCAAGCAGCGCGACCACACCTTCACCGATGCGTGCATCGACACTTTGCAGCTCTTCTAAACTAAGTTCTGAGATGTCCAAGCCTTTCTCCTCGGCCAAATTCACCGCATTTCCGGTAATGTGGTAGGCATCCCTGAACGGTAGTCCCACTTCTTTTACGAGGTAGTCAGCCAGATCCGTGGCAGAAAGATGGCCTATCATACAAGCCGCTTCCATGGTTTCTTTGTTGACCTTCATCTCTGCTATCATCTCTTCAAGCACCTGCAGTGAGAGTATGGCTGTTCTTACAGAGTCAAATACCCCTTCTTTATCCTCTTGCATATCTTTGTTGTAGGCAAGCGGTAGACCCTTCATTACGGTAAGCAGTGCTACCAGGTTACCGTTCACACGTCCTGTTTTACCTCTGAGAAGTTCAGGGATATCCGGGTTTTTCTTTTGCGGCATGATGGAAGAGCCTGTCGCATGTCTATCACTGAGTGTCACCCATTTAAACTCACTTGCAGACCATAAGATTAGCTCTTCGCTCAAACGGCTCATGTGCATCATCATGGTGCTTATATTAAAGAGAATCTCTAAAGCGAAGTCACGGTCACTGACCGTATCCAAACAGTTCAGTGTTGGCGCTTTAAAACCCAGTTTGTCTGACGTGGTCTTCCTGTTGATAGGATGCGGCGTACCGGCCAATGCTGCACACCCTATAGGAGAATAGTTATTACGCTCGTAAGAGCTCATAAAACGCTCATAATCACGTTTGAACATACTGGCATAGGCCATCATATGATATCCGAAGTTGATAGGCTGTGCATGCTGCAGGTGTGTCATACCAGGAAGCAACACTTCGGCATTCTCCTCTGCCACCTTAAGCAGTGTTTTGATGTTGCTTAAAAGCAGGTCAGCAATAGCCTTTGTGTTCCTCTGTACATAAAGTCTAAAATCAAGTGCGATCTGGTCATTTCTGCTTCTTGCCGTATGAAGGCGCTTGCCCGCATCCCCTACCTTTTCAGTGAGTCTTCCTTCTATCGCCATGTGGATATCTTCATCATCTCCATCGAGTTTAAAAACACCAGACTCTACTTCGCTGAGTATTTCGTTCAAACCGTTTTCGATCTTTTCATAATCGTCTTTAGAAATGATACCCTGTTCAAAAAGCATAGAAGCATGCGCTTTTGAGCCTTCTATATCCTCTTTGTAAAGCACTTTGTCAAAAGGAAGCGAGTTATTGAGATCTTGAAGTAATTGTGAACTCTTTTCAGAGATTCTTGCTGATGCAATCTTTTTAGACATGATGATTCCTAAAATATTTAAGTAGGAGTATTTTATCGTAAAGTACGTTTAAGAAGGTTTGTGAAAAAAGTGGCGAAGAGCCTCCGAGGGAAATGAATAAAAAGGGAGGGGGGAGACTCTTCTGTAAAAGGCAACCATCCAGGAGAGGAACAAGGAAGTTTACAAATTTTGGACAAGGAGTAAAACAAATTCTCCTGGAAAGGGAAAGTTGGTTGCCTTTTCTAAGAACATTATAAATGATAGGAGTTAATGGGGAGTAAATAAAGTGTTAATCAAAGGTTTGGCATTAGAAATTAGAAATTAGAAATTAGAAATTAGAAATTGGTGATTTGTGGGTAGTGGGTAGTGGGTAGTGGGTAGTGGGTAGTGAACGGTACCATATAAAATTGAAGTGGCACTTAAAGAAGGGATAAAAGGAAATGAGTTAGCCAGAAGAGTTTCGCACCTGATAAAGATCATTTCCTGCGGCAGCCATTTGCACTTTTTTTGTTTTCTAAAGAAGTCTTTGCTAGCGCAAACCGCATTTGCTGACTTTGGGTTCGTTACATTTTTTTATGCACGTAAAAAAATAAAAGGAACAAGAAGAAAGTATAAACACTTGAACTATCTTACATTGGTAAAACAAAGTTTATAAAAAGAAGAATAGTAAAAATATTTCTAAAAGAGAAGTTATTTATGATTATTAAGAGATTGATTGTTGTAGTTAGAAAGGTTGTTATAAGAAACTCAAAGTGGCAGCGACCTACATTTCCACAGACGTAGCCTGCAGTATTATCGGCGATGGGAGGCTTGACTTCCAGGTTCGGAATGGAGCTGGGTATGACCCTCCCTCTAGCCCCACCACTAAGAGAAGTAAGAACACCGTGATGTGCTTAATTCTCTTCGCTTTGGAAAGCTTGAGTAAACTTAGTATTGTTAAGAGTCCAGGTAACGTTGATCACAATTTATATACTCATGGTGTAATTCCATAGGAACAATTCCTCATTCCTAATTCCTCACTCCTCATTTATTAAGTGCTTGCACTTAATAAGGTAGTACCTATTGGTAGAATAAAGTAAATACGAACGATCTATTAGTACTGGTCAGCTAAATGACTTTCATCACTTACACACC
>NZ_DATCSP010000028.1:0-18928 GCF_036568385.1 Sulfurovum sp.
ACCATAGGGTGCCCCGTGTCTTATCTGTGCGGTGAGTTTTCCCGAACTTCCGAGGATCACCTGCACGTCTGTCTCCGGATGGATGGCCTTGAACTCTTTTTTTAATGCCTCTATCGCATAACTTACATTGGCTGCTACCGCTATCGTGATCTCTCCGGCGCTGAGCGTCGCCAGACCCAACAAGATGCTTAAAACCATTTTTTTCATATACTTCTCCTTAAAAGAGATAATTGAGCTCAATACGAAGCTCATCATAAGAAGGATCGGATTTCAACAGGGTCGTGCCATCCTGATCATAGAGCGGATCTCCTGTCACATGGGCATATCGTGTTTTCAGATAGATCTCTGATTTCCCGCCAAATCCTTTCATCAGATCAAGCGTAAAGACATTCGAATCTGCCTGCACACCTGTTTTTTGATCATCAAAATCCTGCACTGCAAAGCGTGACATGATCTTAAGGTCAGTATAGAAATTAAAATCATAATCGAGCTGTACCATATATGTTTCGGTGTTGGCATGCCAGTTGTATTGTGCCATGGCCCGTGTAAATCCGCCTGTAGGGAACCCTCTCCACGGTGCCACCAGGTCACCTTCATCCGCCACCTTTGTATAGCCGAACCTTAATTTGAATCCATCTTCTACTACATCGACCCTGGCACCGTAAAGGGCAGAATCCAGACTGTCGGGGTTGCTGTACCCTGTGGTATCCAGTGTTAGGTTCGCACCGCCTATCGCACCGGCACCGTCATCAAACTGCCGCATATATCTCAGGGCGGGGATGATAGACATGCCATGGAGCATGATCCTGTAGTCAGCCTGGAGCATCGCCGAAGAGATCAGCTCAGGCACCGCTGTATAGTTCACCGTCAGGTTTAGGTTTTCAATGGACCTGTTCCTTCCTTCCGCTATGATCAGTCTATCATCTATGCCCCTGGCTTCCAATGCAGAGAGCGTCAACCCTTTATGCATCGCCGAATCGTCATTTTCCGTATAAGAGGCATAGGGATCATTGGGATCATCACCGTAGGCCAGGACATGGTGAAACTCCGAGTGGTCCCTTAACTTTTGACGCGTCAGATAGGCCATTTTCATTGAAGTATCAGGGATTGAAGACGTGTGTAGTGTCAGCCCTTCGAAGGTATTGGGTATCATTTTGGTGTCATTGCTTCCGGTCAAAAAACTCTCAAAGATCTGCCTTCCCGCTTTTACGGAAACATAGGCATTGGTATAGTCCAGGTATGCTTCGGCCAGAGAAGTAAGATTCATTGAATCTTCTGTGAGGACATCATACCGGCTGAATACCCCCTTACCGGCTTTATAGAGCGCTGCTTCTTCATCTTCAAGCGTACCATACCCTTGCGTTGTGTAGAGACCCCCGCCTATACTGAACCCGTTCAGCCTTGCACTTTTGTAGATCACGCTTCCGCCTATGCCCCCGATCACATGGTTCTCTTGCTTGTCAGCGATCTCGTCCTCCCATTTGAAACCAAAACTGTTCAATCTGATCCTTCCGTAGAACATACCTTCTGAAAACATTTTCGTGATGCCGTCCGCTTCTCCGGGAAGCTCCTCATAGCTATGTGTCATATTGGACTTTAAACTATGTTTCTTCCCCTCTTCTGAAGCATAGGCTATGCTGATCAAACCTGCTATGATCCCAATTGACCTTATCAATTTCACGACTTATCTCCCTATCATAATATCACTGGCCTTGATGACGGCCTTTACAAAGCTTCCTTCATGAAGCCCCAGCTTTTCCAAAACATCTGCAGGCATCACGGAAACCACCGTATCATGCTTTCCTATGTCCACCAGTACTTTGGCATTTTTGACATCTTTCTCTATCTTCTTGATGACCCCTTCCACTCTATTGGAGAGATCAGTTTCCTCTTTCTCCTCATCCTTATCCTTGAGCGAAACCGATACAGTATTCGATTTAAAGATCGCGGTCACTGTCTGCCCCTCTGCGATATGCAGGTCTTCCACCGCTTCTTTGGTAATCACCGAAACAAGCAGCTGTCCGCTCTTCAGTCTTAAACCTATCTTTGCATTGACATTTTCAGGTTCCACAGTGATGACTTCGGCCTGCATCTGATTGCGTGCAGAGATCTGCATGGCGAGTCTTTCTATGGTTTTCAACGACCCGCTTTCAATATCGGTCAGTTCCGATAGTCTTTTTAGAAAACGCGTATGTTCTTCTTTGAGCACCTCATAGTTTTCCAACAGTTTCTTTCCATACGCCGTGATCGTGGTGCCGCCTCCGTCTTTTCCCCCGGTCTCTCTGCAGACAATGGGTTCGGGTGAAAGGCTGTTCATCGTATCGACCGCTTCCCAGGCACTTTTGTAACTCATAGGTACGGCCTTTGCAGCCTTGGAGATAGAGCCGTGTGCTTCGATAGCATGAAGCAGCTCTATACGCTTCTCCAGGATGAAAGGTTTACCGAAAATTTCCAGACTAAGTTTTGATGCAAGTTCCATCTCTTCCCTTGTATACTTCAATATATAACGGAAATTATATCGTTGTATACTTAAATATACAAGGAGAATCCTATATCCTTACTTCAGCCATTTCAACCGTGCAAGAAGACCGGCCGTCGTGGTATAGCCTACCTCCGTAAATTTCAATTCCCCTTTTCTGTCATACATGAATACGGTAGGATACACCTCTACGTTGAACGCTTTTGCATAGGTGCCGCTCCAGTCGTTCACTACCTTGAAGCTCAGTCCCTGTTTCCGCATATGTCTTTTGATCGCTTCATCACTGCCTGAGTTCACAGCAATGGTCAACACATTGTACGATTGTGCGATGGTTTCTATGTTGGGAGATTGCCATTTGCACGTAGGACACCACTCAGCCCAAAAATAGACCAGTAGAGGTTTGCCCTCCTGCACTTTAAAGGTATTTCCGTCTAACAGTTTTGCTTCTATTTGCGGCAGCTTCGTTGAGGAGAGTTCCGGTTTACGCAGATAACTGATGATGTTGCTCAGTACAACCAAAAGTACCAATATGAGCGCGATCTCTTTCGCCATGGATCTTATATTCCACTTTTTCATACTTTTAACCTTTTGAGGAGCTGCTCGAGCTGGCCTGCATAGCTGCCGCCATAGAGTGCGACATGCACCAAGACCGGATAGAGTTGATAAAGCGGCACTTTCGTTTCATAGAACTCTTCGCTGAGCGGATGTACTTCACTGTAGCGGTCAAAAAATGTCTCCCCGAAGGTATCAAAAAGCAGGATGAATGCCAGTTCCATTTCCCTGTCTCCGTAATAGATCGCAGGGTCTATCAGACAGGCCCCCTGCTTTTCAAAGAGTATGTTCCCGCTCCAGACATCACCGTGCAGCAGGGAAGGCGTGATCCTGCTCATATCGATACGCTTATAGAGATCCTGGCACAGCAGTTCCAGCCTCTCCATCATCTGCTTGGAGATCCTGCCTCCGTCATAGCAGCGTCTTGCCATAGGCATCATTCGCATCTGCCCGAGAAAAAGGGCCCAGTTGTACTGGGTCTGTTCATTGATCTGGGGAAAAGGACCGATGGTCGTATCGTAATAATAGCCATACATGCGGCTCTCGTTGGTGACAGCGTGCAGTGAAGCCAAAAGCTTTGCTGCCTCGCTCTCCTCTGCAGATCTGTCCTTAGGGACACTCTTAATATGTTCAAGCATCAAAAAGGGTCCTTGAGACAGCATCACTTTGGGTACACGTATCCCGGCATCATGGAGATCATCAAGCATGCGTGCCTCTATGGCCAGTTTATCTTCCTGCACCGACGTTTTTACGACATACTCCTGCCCTGCTACTGTGGCTTTATAGAGTGCGCCTATCTGCCCCTGCCCGAAGTATTCCCATGCCTCGACGACTTGCCCCAGGGCCTCACTGAGTTCTGCCTGCACTTAAACGTCCAGGTCATCCCAGAACTCATCGAAATCCAGGTTGGTCATGGCGTTCTCATCGAAGAGGTTTTTTTCCATCAGTTTTTGCTGTTGCGCTTCAAAATACTCTTCAAGGGCCTCCTCCAGCATCTGATTGATGTCTTTGTTGAGTATCTCTGAAAAGCTTTTGAGGTTTTCGACGGTCGTATGTTTGAGTTCTAATTTTATATGTTCTTCCATGTGTGTATTTTACTGTAAGAAGTCTGTTTTATTCTTTTCCTACAGGATAAACATTTTGCCGACCTGATTTTTTGATATACTGCTGGTATGAAAACTATCAGCGCAAAAAAACTCATTGAAGCCGCACGTGGTGTGGCCGGAGAATATACTCTAAGCCATACAGACTATTCTGCAGCCTCCGTAGGCGCTGCACTGGTCACTGTTGATGGAAACCTCTATACCGGTGTGAATATCGATGTCGCCTGCGGCATAGGGTTCTGTGCAGAACATTCAGCCATTGCAGAAATGCTGAAACACAGAGAGACGCAGATCGACATGATCGTTGCCGTTACCAGGGACTCCATCATACCGCCTTGCGGACGATGCCGTGAACTCATGTTCCAGGTCAATGAGAATAATAAGTTGACAAAGGTCTATCTGACGGAAGAGAGGTATGTGACCCTGAATGAACTCCTGCCTATACGCTGGGAACCAAACAGCCCGTAAGAGAGAGTAACATATAACCATTTTCAGCCTGCTGTCGATCTAGATCTTAGGTACCGGTACCTGTTCCAGGATAAGATCTATGATCCCCTCTGCGGTTCTTTTATTCTGCAGGGCATGTTCACTGATGACCAAACGGTGATGGAACACATCTTTGATCACCGCTCTTACATCCTGTACGGTCACTTCATCTCTGCCCTGCATCCATGCATTGGCCTGCGCACATTGTGTCAGTGCGAGCGTTGCCCTCGGGCTTACGCCGACATCGATCATCACTTCAAGCTGCTTGCTGTACCTCAGCGGATAGCGCGTGGCGAAAACCAGTTCAACGATATAGTGTCCGAGTGCATCACTGAACTTCACCTGTGCAACCTCGCGGCGTGCGGCAAAGATCATCTCCTGGGGGATCTTTTCCTGAGGTTTTTTCTCTTCAAACCTCTCCCCTTGTATCATCCTGATCATTTCAAATTCCGCTTCTGTCTTCGCATAGTCTATCTTGACATGCATGAAAAAACGGTCTTTTTGCGCTTCGGAGAGAGGGTAGGTCCCTTCCTGCTCCAAAGGGTTCTGTGTGGCCATGACGTTGAAGAGTTTCGGCAGTTTATAGGTCTTTCCTGCCACGGTCACCTGCCGTTCTTCCATCGCTTCAAGCATGGCAGACTGTATTTTGGCAGGGGCACGGTTGATCTCATCTGCCAGAATGATATTCCCAAAGATAGGTCCCGGGTGAAAATGGAAGATCTGCTTTCCATCCTCCTCCTGCAGCAGCTGGGTCCCTATCACGTCCGAAGGAAGCAGGTCCGGAGTAAACTGGATACGCGAGAATTTTCCCTCGATCGCCTCAGCCATGCTGCGTACCGCTCGGGTCTTTGCAAGTCCGGGCAGTCCTTCTATCAGGATATTCCCATCAGCAAGCAGCCCCATGATAAGCCTTGAGACGATATGCTCCTGTCCCAGAACCGATGCATTCATTCTCTCTTCCAATACTCTAATGGCTTCTCTCGGCGTCATTCCCTTCCTTTGTGTTCATTTCTTGCTATCATACCCGTCCATCGCTTATATCCTCATCCCGTGAGCCGGATCACTTTCCGACCAGATAGATGAGTTCCGGATAGAAGAGGATGATAAGCAGTGCCGCGATCTGCAACAGGATAAACGGCACTACCCCCTTGTAAATGGCTGCCGTACGCACCTTGTCGCCCGCTGCACCTTTGAGGAAAAACAGTGCGAATCCGAACGGCGGGGTGAGGAATGATGCCTGCAGGTTCATGGCGATCAGGATAGCGAACCATACAGGGTCTATGCCGAACGAGGCCACGATAGGCACCAGTATAGGAACGACCACAAAGGCTATCTCTATGAAATCTATGAAGAAGCCCAGCAGAAAAATGACCAGCATCGCAATGAGGATGAAGGTCCATTTGTCACCCATTTCCCCCGTAAAGAACTCCATCGCCATGTCACCGCCGCCCAGTTCATTGAAGACCAGGGAAAAGGCTGTAGCCCCGATGAGTATCATAAAGATGGTCGCAGTGAGCTTCACCGTCTCTACCGCTGCATAGCGCACCATCCCATAGGAGAGCGTCCGCTTTCCCAAAGCCAGCAGCATCGCTCCCAGCACACCGATAGCCGCTGACTCTGAAGGTGACGCGATACCTGCGAAGATGGAGCCCAGCACTACACTGATCAGCAGCAAGGGAGGGATGATCTCTTTCATCGCCTCTTTCAGCATCACGCTATACGACTCCTCTGAGACAATGGCCGGTGCGACCTCTTTATTCATATAGGAGATCACCAGAATATAGACGATATAGAGCAGGATCAGCAAAAGCCCGGGCACCACTGCGGCACGGAACAGGTCCCCCACGGACAAATGCATCTGGTCCCCAAGAATAATGAGGATCACAGAAGGGGGGATCAGCTGTCCCAGCGTACCGCTCGCCGCAATGGACCCCGAGGCCAATGCGGGTGAGTAGCGGTGTTTGAGCATCAAAGGAAGCGCGATGAGGCTCATCATCACGACCGAGGCCCCGACGATCCCCGTACTCGCCGCAAGTATCGCTCCTACAAGCACCACCGAAATGGCCAGTCCGCCTCTGACCGAACCGAAGAGTTTCCCCATAGAAAGCAACAGGCCCTCTGCCATCTTGGACTTTTCAAGTATCAATCCCATAAAGATGAAAAGCGGGACCGCCATAAGCGTCGCATTGCTCATGATGCCATAGGTTCTGTACGGCAGCATCTCCAGCGTCACAAGCCCTACATGATTGTCGATCACAGCAAACAGCAGCG
This sequence comes from Sulfurovum sp., assembly GCF_036568385.1. Lineage (GTDB taxonomy): Bacteria > Campylobacterota > Campylobacteria > Campylobacterales > Sulfurovaceae > Sulfurovum. The sequence goes on from NZ_DATCSP010000028.1 coordinate 6,892, forward strand.
CCACCCCGGCAAAGACAAAAGCCACCTGAAATCCTGTCATCAGCAAGAAGAGCGTCAAGGCAAACATCAGAAGGACAGGATCGAACCAGTAGGCTAAGTCATAATGGTCTGCATAGTAGACCAGCAGCCCAAGCACACTGACCACACCCAAAACACGCAGGAACCTTGTTTTGTTTTCGAGTTTTTCCCATGCCTTTAACATTTCACTGAGCGCCTGCAGCATAAGCAGTATGAAGGCCACTACCAACACACCTTTGATAAGGTAGCGGTGTGTCAGTCCCCCCGGATCGCTCGAGATCTCATTTTGCAGGTAGCTCTGTATCAGCATATCCACTGCGTCCGCTAAAAAAAAGAAAGAAAAAGGCAGCACCAGGAAGAGCATGGAGAGTATCTGAACGATGGCCCTGGTCTCTATGGAGTAGCGATCAAAAAAGATATCCACCCTGACGTGCTTGTCATGTTTGAGCGTATAGGTCAAGCCAAGCAGAAAGATCACATCAAACAGATGCCATTCTATCTCCTGGAGCGCTATCGACCCTGCCGAAAAAAGGTAGCGCGCGACCGCATCGTAGGCTACCAGGAACGAGAGAACGACGACGAAAAATGCTGCGACATAGCCTGCGTACTTGCTGATGCGGTCAAGGTAGTAAGAGAATGATGGATGCATAAGTACTCTTTGATTGAATTTATGAGATTTTATCGTTTTTGTGATGAGGAGATACTTACCCCTGTCTATCTCTATACAGGAGGCATCCTTCAACGAATCCAACGCACACGAACAGCATCTGCCTGATAAGTGAAGGTATCATCTATGTATCAAGTATAATTATATATACTGTTGTAGCGGTTGAAAAAATGTCAAAAGGAAAAGTCAACTATGAACACGCTGAAGCTTTTTGGACTTTATCTTTTACTCTGGGTGGTTATAAGCGGCGGCAGGATCGCACTTTTTCCACTGCTTTTTATTCTGCTTATGAGTTTTTTGACCCCCTACGTTTTTACACTTGAGTATCGGCATATCTCTGTCAAAGCGGCTTTGAAGCTTTGCTTTTGGTTTTTGCTTTATTCGCTCAAAGGAGGCGTGCAGGTCGCGCTTTTTGCCCTACGGCCGAAACTCCGGCTTGAACCCTTTGTCTACCGGCACAGTGTAAAGTCCGACAACGCGTTCAGTGTTGCAATGCTGGCAAACCTCTACTCGCTGATGCCCGGGACTGTCAGTATGGGGTATAACCAAGGGGTTTTATCGCTTCACATTTTGGACAGATCGCTTTTTGACCCTGCGCTTATTCAGCGATTGGAAGCCTATGCGATAGAAGCATTTGAGGGAGGAACTGTTTCATGAGCCTCTATACCCTGCTCGGTACGGTCCTGGTTTTCAATCTTATCGTGACCGCTCTGTTTATTCTCAGGAACCAGACCCGAAGCGGCAAGATGCTTGTGACACTGCTTTTAAGCACCACCGGGGTCGGTGTGATGTTCCTGCTCTATGGACTGACGGAGCAACGTGCTATTTTGGACGTGGCACTGGTGATAGTCCTTTTGAGCTCTGTGACGGCCATTGTATTTGCCAAACGCTTACGCTATCAAGAAGGGGCGGAAGATGCTGAGTGAGATAGTTGCGGTGATCGGGGATGTTTTTCTTGTGCTCGGCACGGTTTTTTTCATTATCGGTACGATCGGGGTGGTCAGATTCTTTGATCTCTATACAAGACTGCACGCTTTGGCAAAAATAGACAATATGGGACTCGGGTTCATCGCTTTGGGAATGATCTTGCACAGTGGCTCGGTCCTGATAGCGTTGAAGATATTTCTGATCTGGGTCCTGGTCCTGCTAAGCTCTTCTACACTCAGCTATATTTTGAGCAGCCACTCCAATGAAACCGGGGAAGAACCACGCACAGGGGCAAAACCATGATAGCGATCGATGCCCTTTTGCTTTTTTTACTCGTTTTGCTGAGTTTCCAGATAATTACGGTCAGAGATCTGTTCAGCGTGAGTCTCTACTTCATCGTTTTCGGGATGATCCTGGCCCTTGTATGGATACGGCTGGGCGCTTTTGATCTGGCATTGGCCGAAGTGGCCCTCGGAGCCGGGATCACCGGGGCATTGCTTCTGGATACGATCACTTTTTTGAAAAAACATAGGAAAAAAGATGAAGCGTAAATTTCTGCATACCCTGATCTACAGCGGTGCACTGCTGGTCTTTATGCTTCTGTGCGGTACACTGCTTTCCCTTGAAACATTTGATCCGGTCATTGATCAGCAGATCACAGCCCACCTGCAAGACAGCGGCGTCTCCCACGAGGTGACAGCGGTCCTTCTCAATTTTCGCGCTCTGGATACGCTTTTGGAAGTGGGGGTTGTGCTGCTCGCTCTGATCGCCATCTATACGCTCGATCCGCATTTCCGCCACAGGCCGCATTCTTCTGAAAACACTATCACCAATACGTTCGTGGCCCTACTTTTCCCCCTGATCGTGCTTTGCTCTTTCTATCTTCTCTACAGCGGAAGCTACCAAAGCGGCGGTGCTTTTGCCGCGGCCGCGCTTCTGGCCGGAGGGATCATTATAGTGCGGCTGGTAAAACCCGGCTACCTCTCTGAACTGCAGGAGCTCTCTTTGCGCTTTGTCTATGTGAGCGGTCTGCTGTTCTTTGTGGGTGTGGGGACAGGGACACTTTTTTTAGGTGCATTTTTAGAGTACCGGAATACCATGGCAACTTTTTTGATCGTATCGATCGAAACCGTGCTTACCGTGAGTTTGGGAGTGATCCTGGCCACCTATTTCATCAATGCGGTACAGAGGTTCAAATGATGAGCCTTTTTATCATTGCCGGAGCGGCCATCTTTGTGCTGGGGCTCGTGGGTGTCCTTGCACAACAAGGGTTTGTCCATAAGCTTATATCGCTCAACATCTTTACCAGCGGTATTTTTTTGATCTTTATCTCCACAAGTGTGCATGACGGGAAGGCCGATCCTTTGGCGACAGCACTGGTACTGACAGGGCTTGTGGTGACCCTGGGGTCTACGGCATTTGCCCTGATGCTGATACGGGCCCATTATAAGAAGCAGACACAAGAAGAACAGATACAAGAAGAGGTGCAGGATGATCAATGACCTTCTCATCCCTGCGCTTCTTATCGCTCCCCTGCTTTTTGGCATCGTGGGGTTCGTCTTTCAAACAAAAGCAACCCTTTGGGGGCTCGGTTTCGGGACCGTTTTTTCGGTCTTGTCGGGTGCTTTGCTTTACGGTGTTTCCACCAACGCTTTGGATGCTTACCATTTCGGAGGGTTCCTCCCGCCTCTGGGTATTGCGTTTGAAGCCCTGCCTTTTGGAAGCATGATACTGGCGCTCAGTGCGTTGATACTTTTGGTGGTTTTTCTCTATGCGGCAGTCTCCTTGACGCATGCACAAGCGGTGCTTTTTTACCCTTTGGGAGCTTTCCTGGCACTCGGGTTTGTGGTGATCTACCTTTCACGCGATCTTTTCAACCTCTATGTAGGCCTGGAGATCCTGGGAGTGAGTGCCGTGGGGCTGAGTGCTTTACAGAACAGCAGCAGGAGCATCCATGCGGCGCTGATCTATCTCTTTACCACACTTGTAGCTTCGGGGCTCTATCTGTTAGGCGTAGCCATACTCTATGCCAAATACGCACTCCTGGACATCTCCTCTCTGTCCCTTGTGGTACAAAACGACCTTGCCACCCTGGTTGCCTTTGGGTTCATGGTGACGGCGTTTTTGATCAAAACGGCTGTCTTCCCTTTCTCTTTCTGGCTGCCCGAAGCCCATGCCAATGCGCTCAGTCCCGTATCGGCCCTGCTCTCGGCCCTGGTGATCAAAGCCACCTTTTATCTTTTATATCTTTTTGCAACCACCCTTTTTCCTTTTGCGGCAACCATCTATACCGTGCTGGGATCCCTTGGGATCGTGGCTGTTTTTTACGGCGGGATCAAAGCCTTCCTTGCTGCGGACCTGAAAATACTGATCGCCTATTCTACGGTCTCACAAGTGGGGTACCTCATGGTCGTATTTGCTTTTACGCATGCGTATGCCTATGATGCGATGGTGTTCGCCCTGCTCTCTCACGCCCTGGCCAAATCGGGCCTTTTTCTTGCAAGCGGGGCGATCATCCGTACAGCCCGCACCAAAACCATCAGCAGACTGCAAGGCTTCGCCTCCGTGACCCCGGTGGCGGTATTCGCTGTCGGGCTGAGCAGTGTGAGCCTTATCGGGTTGCCCCCCTCGCTTGGATTTCTCTCCAAGTGGTATTACCTTCAAAGCAGTTTTGAAACCTCCTCGTGGCTTTTTTTTGCAGCGCTTTTAGGCGGCGGTATCGTGAGTGCCCTCTATCTGTTTAAACTGTTGATCCTGTTTCTGCAAAAACCCCTGGAGGATGAGGGAACCCCTGGCGGGCCTGAGGATCCTGCCCCTTTAAAGACCCTCACTTGCAAGACCCTTCAGTGGTCAGCTTTCAGTTTGAGTTTCTTATCGGTCTTTTTAGGGCTTTTGGGGCACTTCATTATAGGTTTTTTAGGATCATAAGATGGAAAACGGTCTAGTCCTTTTTTTGTTATTGGCAAGTTCAGTTCTACCGGCTGTAATGATCTTTTTGCTGCCTGAGCGCTGTGCAACGCTGCGAAACACTATCAACCTTTTGGGCGTATCCTCCAAGATCTTTTTTGTGATCTATCTGATCCGGGGGATCATCAACGATGAAGTGTTCTACTATGCCTTTGCCTTTACACCGCAGATCTCTTTTGTGCTCAAGGTGGACCACCTCTCTCTGCTCTTTGCGACCCTTTCCTCCATCTTATGGCTTTTTACGACGATCTATGCCATAGGCTATTTTCAAAACAGCCAGAACCAAAGCCGTTTCTTTGGCTTTTTTTCCTTGTGTGTCACCGCGACAGTGGGGTTGAGTATCGCAGGGAACCTCTTTACCTTTTTTGTTTTTTATGAGCTTTTGACCCTGACCACTTTTGTACTGGTGTTGCATACCCAGACGGTCGAGGCGACCAAAGCCACGATCATCTACCTGGCACATACCATTATCGGGGGATTGTTCTTTTTGGTTGGCCTTGTAGCACTGCAGAGCATAGGCGGAGACAGGGAGTTTGTCAGCGGCGGGTATCTGCACAAGATCGTCTCCGTAGAACCGATCGTTCTTCAGATCATGTTCGTGATCCTGCTGATCGGTGTAGGGGTCAAAGCAGCGGTCTTCCCTTTGCACCGGTGGCTTCCCTCGGCGATGGCGGCGCCTGCACCGGTATCTGCCCTGCTTCACGCGGTCGCGGTCGTCAAAGCGGGGGCTTTCGGGATCATACGGATCGTCTATGAGGTCTATGGGGTGGAGTTTGCCTATGACCTGGGGCTTTTGTGGATACTTCTGGGGGTGGCGGTGGTGACCATCCTCTATGGAAGCATCATGGCACTGCGCCAGAACGATATCAAAAAACGATTGGCCTACTCCACGGTGTCGCAGGTTTCCTATATCCTTTTGGGTGTTTCACTTTTTGGCCCCCTGGGGACCATTGGCGGGATGATCCATCTGGTGCATCAGGGGGTGATGAAGATCACTTTGTTCTTTTGCGCGGGCGCCTTTGCCAAGATCTATGGTATCAAAAAGATCGGGCAGATGAACGGCCTGGGGCGCATGATGCCTTTGGGGGCTTTTGCATTCAGTATCGGTGCTTTGGGGATGATAGGCGTTCCCCTCACGGCTGGGTTCTTATCCAAATGGTATCTGGGTATGGGTGCGTATGAGAATGGCCTGCTGACCGTTCTGGGGGTGATCGCGTTGTCTTCCCTGCTCAATGCGGCGTATTTCCTTCCTCTGGTCTATCGTATGTGGTTCTTGCCCCCATCCGAGCCCTATACACAAAAGCCCCAGTTCAGAAACGGCCATGCGCTCTTGATACTGCCACCGCTTTTCACCGCACTTCTGACCCTGTATCTTGGTATATTTGCCCTGAGCGACTACAGTGCACTGCAATGGGCCAAGACCCTGGTGCAGTTGGAGTATTTGCGATGAATTTCACAGTTGCCTTGCTTTTTACCCTCTCTGGTTTGCTTTTTGCCCTCTTCGCCGATGTCGGGTCTGCATTGCATGTTGACTGGTTCTTATTCGGCTTGTATTTCCATATCGATCTTATCGGCAAAATATTTTTGATCTTCAGCTCGCTGGTGTGGCTGATGAGTGCTTTGTACAGTTACGGAAGCATCACCACGCATCAAAAACGATACTGGTTCTGGTTCATCCTTACATTCACAGGCAACTATGGCCTGATCCTCAGCTACGATGCGGTCGGATTCTATCTCTTCTTTTCACTGATGTCCCTGGCCGCTTTTGGACTGGTGGTCCACTCGCAGACCGAGCAGGCCACTCACGCAGCCTTTGTCTATATCAAATATGCCGTGGTCGGTGAGGTGGTGCTTTTTGCGGCTGTTCTATTATCGGCCAAGGACTACGGCGGGGTGCATTTTGACCTCTTTGCCACCGAGGTACACCCCGTAGCCCTTTGGCTTTTTCTGATAGGTTTCGGGATCAAATCGGGGGTGCTATTTTTGCACCATTGGCTCCCTTTGGCGCATGGAAATGCACCGGCAGCTGCCAGTGCCGTGCTTTCAGGCGTGATGCTCAAAGCGGGAATACTGGGTCTTATCCGCTATCTTCCTTTCGGGCAGGAGGTGGAGGTTTTGGGCGGTCTTGCCCTTTGCACGTTAGGTGTGATGGGAATCTATGCAGGGGTGTACGGGATCTTTAAGGATCAGATCAAAGTGGTCCTGGCCTATTCGAGTATCGCACAGATGGGATATATCATCACCCTTTTGGGTGTAGGGCTTTTAGAACCGGGGCTATGGGATGCCATTGCAGCAGCCATAGTGTTTTTCTCGCTCCATCACGCTATCAATAAATCTGCACTGTTCATACTCAGTGGCGAAGTGATGAAAAACGGTCTGCTGACCCACTACATGATCCTGGGAAGTGTATTTGCGCTAAGTCTCATTGGCGTTGGCTACACAAGCGGAAGCATTGCCAAGCAGATGCTTCTGGCCCCTTTGAGTGAGTCCTCTTTGCTTTTCCTGCTGCTGGGTCCCAGTATGGTCGTTACTGCGCTTTTGATGTTCAGGGTCTATTGGCTCAGCAGAAAGATCCCCGAGAAAACGCTTATAGGCAGGCAGGCTTTGTATATCCTCTATCCTATGGCGGTAATGTCATTGCTGCTTTTTGCGGTTGTGTAAGTATGGTACAAAAGATTGTGATTTGAAGTGGCTGAAACTGGTCGGAGTGACCGGACTTGAACCGGCGACCTCTATCACCCCAAGATAGCACGCTAGCCAGACTGCGCTACACCCCGACAGGAGATGACATCATAGCAAAAAAATTTTTAATTTTTACATAGAGACGCATAAATAGTGCTATAATCAACTACAAGGATGTGACAAGCATCCATCATGAGGAAAACCATGAAAGAGATAGAGAAAACATACCTTCCAAAAAACTCCGACCTCTCTTCCCTCGATGCACTGGATGTACTGCACCTCATCCTGTACAAGTATTCCAACGCTATACTCTCATACAAAACGCGTATGCTTCTGCATGATGATCCCGAAGATCTTCACAAGTTCAGGGTCAACATCAGAAAATCCAGGGCTTTTTTAAAAGAGTTTGCATTTCTCTTTCCCGAAGAGCAGTACACCTACTTCAGTGAAAACCTGAAAGAATTTGCAACACAGACGAACCAAAAACGTGATCTGGATGTCATTGAAGAACGTTTGGAAGCCTTGGAAATAGAGCACGGCAAGCTCCAAGAGGAGATCGACCGGCAACGTGACCAGGAGCAGCAGCATATACGCGAAATGCTGCAGAGCAAAGCATTTGAAGATTTTTTCCACACATATCAAAACACATTAAAAAAAGAGAAACCTCTCACTGCTGAGAACAACCAGGACACCATAGACACCACTGCCAGAAAGGTCATCCAGAAACGCCACCGCAAGATCGTGAAAAAGATAGAGGCTTTGGAAAAAGAGCCGGACAGCAGAAAGCTCCACAAGATCAGGATCTCTCTGAAAAAACTGCGTTATATGCTGGAAGAGTTCCAACACATCTTCGGTGAAGAAAAGAGTGAAAAAATGATAAACAAAGGTAAAAAACTGCAGACCTTGCTGGGAGACTACAATGATACCGTTAACCAGGCAACACTGATCCACAACTATCTTGCATCCCATGCGGAGAACCTCACTGAGAGGAGAGCACTGGAAGAGAGTCTCCTGAAGGAAACCTCAAAAGACCAGAAAAAGCTGCTGCATGAAGCGATGAAGGAACTGCACAGGTTCAAAGCGCAGCCCTTCTCGCTTTAAACTATTTCCAATAGGTCTCCAAACGGACATTCCACCCCTTTCGCCAGCGCTCTTCCCCTCTTTCAGGAGGAGAGTTCTTGATACGTCTGCTCAACATCGCCTTGGCAGACTCGGCGAAGGCTTTCAATGTGTTCGGCTCTTTTGGGTCCATATGTTCAAGCACCTGGAGCAGTCCCCAGCCCTGGCCTTTGTACCGCTCGCTTTCCAGTGTACCCTCCCCTTTGAAATTGGTATAGTCCAAAAGCACATAAAGCCCTCTCTCGTTCACCGAACCGTCACTATGGTGCATCACTTCATAAAAACGTTTTCTGATAAGATCCTGTTTTTCAGGCTCCTCTATCGTCTCCAGCATCTGGGGCAAGGCTTCACTCAGGCGCTGTGCCATAAATGCAGCCTGTTCGGGCATCGTGCGCTTCAGAAAATCAAACAACTCTGTATACGTGCTGCTCTTTGCCTTTTTGGCTGCGAAGAATGCTTCCTTGCTGTTCCAGGGCAGCGGGGTTCTGGAGTTGAGCCAGGCAGGCATGGGTACATTTCTGGCTTCCATGAATGCAAGCACCAGCGGGAAGACCTCTCTGAAACGTTCTGTATGACCTTTGGGGAACCAGATAAAATGGCCGATGCCTACCGAGGCAAAGTCTTCACCTTCGTTCCAGTGCACCAGATACTTGTCCAGCCCTGCCCCCTCGTTCTGCCATACCTTTTGTGCAATGAACTGTGCCTGCTGTTCCGTCAGCTTGATCTCTGTGGCAAAAAGTGCCGACACCGATAAAAATAAAAGCAAAACATATCTCATAAGTACTCCATTAACCATTTAAATGTACAATTTTAATTATACTATATAATATGGGGAGTTTTAAATGTTTACAAAAATGCTTTCACAGAAAACAGTTATGCTTACGCTATTGGTATCATTATCTACCACGTATCTATCAGCACAAACGCAAAATGTAGACCTGGATGACCTACAGGGAAATTGGCACTTGCGCACTATGGACGGAAAAGACGTACGCAAAGCCAGAGCCATTTTGGATTTTGATGCAGAACATAACAGGATCAATGGATTTGACGGCTGCAACCCTGTGTTAGGTGAATTAAAAACAGATGATAAAAGTATGTTATATACAAAACTTTCAGCCAAAAGTATGGCATGCAGACAGTCTATACACCAATATGTCAGAACCAGGCTGCATACAACGATGAAAGAAGGATTTACGGTCACCAAAACGACCAAAGATGGTATGGAAGGCATTACCATCAGGAGTTCAAAGCATGAACTCTTTTTTAAGAAGATGGGTCAGGGAAAAGAAAAGAAATGGTTTTAATGTAGCGCTTTAAACAAAACTCGGTGCATCGTTCGCAAAGAGTATCAGGTCCCCCGGACGTGTCTGCTCTACCAGCATCGCTTCCATCTCACTTTTGCTGGCAAGCTTGACAAGCTTGTCAGCGTCCACATGCGCTTTAAAGATCCCGTAGTTCAGGTCTCCGGTCACGACCACCACATCAAAGACCTCATTGGCTCTTTGTGCCACCTGAACGTTCAAGGCATCGTCGACTTCCACCAACCCCGGAGTGATGAGCACTTTGCGCCCTTGATAGGTCGTCGCAAGGTCAAAGGAAGCCATCATACCGTCTATATTTCCGTTAAAACTGTCATCCAGTATCACCTTCCCGCCCGCATCGATACGCTGCAACCTGTGGTCTACTGCTTTGAGCGAAGAGAGCCCCTCCTGTATCTGCGCATCGCTGAGTCCGAGCTTTTTGGCGACCAGCACTGCTGCTGCCAGGTTCATCGCATTGAAAGCCCCCAAAATGCTTGCAGAATAGCGGACCCCGTTCAGCGTAAAATGTGTGCTCTCCAGTGTCGCTTCCACATTTTCGATGATATACTCCGGCGCTGCCTCTTTCGTGCGGATGTCCAGGTTCTCCCCACTTCCGAAAGTATGCACATTGGGCTCAGGTCTGACTCTCGCACTCTCATGTACCCAGGCCTCTTTGAGCCGCTCTGTTTTAAGTATCTCCATCTTGGTATTGCGGATGTTCTCCATCGTTTTAAAGTACTCGATATGCGCAGGCCCTATCTTGCCTACTACGACATAGTGGGGGTTGACAAAGGTACTGATCTCCCCGATGTCGCCTTCCCCCCTTGCACCCATCTCGACCACATAGACTTCCGTATCGGCCGGCAGGTCCTCATTGATATCCTTCATGATACCGCCCAGTGTGTTGACAGAGCGCGGTGTCGCATAGGTTCTGTACTTGGCTTTGAGCAAATGCTCGATGTAGTTTTTGATACTTGTCTTTCCGTAGCTCGCCGTGATACCCACCACTATGAGATCCTCCATGGCTTCCAGCTTCTCCTGTGCCTTGACCTTGAAACCGTGGAAAAGCATCTTCTCTATGAAATGTGAAACAAAGTAGGCCAGAAAAAGCGGCAGTACCACTGCAAAATGCTTAAAGACCACAGCAATGAACAGAGCAAAAAAGATCAGTGCGGCAAAGAAGCGTTTGACCCTTCCTGTGAAGACCAGCGGCTTGTCAAGGCCCCTGTACCACTGAAAGAGCAACGCCAGGTAAGCGACCACTACCACAAAACCGTAGTCACCCATACCGGAGACAAACGCATACAAGGCGAACGGTACGAGGAAATAGACAAAGTGCCACCATGTTTTGGTATGATGAAAAAGCACACGGTTCAGTTTATAACTGTACCACTGCAGGTTCGTAATAAAATAGTAGCCTATGGCCAAAATAAAAAGTCCGTAAAAAAGTGTGTTGATTGCCTGTAACATCAGTCTATATCCTTGCAGTGTTCTGTGATCGCTTCAGCGATAAAATCCTTATGCGTTAAAAAGAAGTAATGGTCCCCGTCCAGCGGATAGAACACGCTGTCTGCTATCAGCCCTGCTATCTTCTCGCCTGTATAAAGCGGTGTAGCCGTATCCTCTTTCCCCCAGAAACAGAGCGCTTTGCTTCTGCTTTTGGCAAATTCGGCTTCAAAGTCCTCATCCACCACATTCTTGAACGTTTCGTACATCTCGTGGCTCATGCCCTGTGCATCCGGTGCCACAAAAAGCTCGCGTATCTTCTTCATCCCCAGAGGCTTGAGCAGTTTGAAGGTAGCGATCTTGACCTTTACCGACCAAGGCTTGGCCGTCACGACCCCGGCAGAAGAGAGAAGGACAAGACAGGGTGTATCAAGCAGTGTAGCGACCTTCCCGCCAAAAGAGTGCCCCATAGCGATAGCAGCCTCTACGCCCAGTGCCTCCAAAAAAAGCCGTACGATAGCCCCATAGTCTTTGGTGGTCAGGACCATCTCGTTACTGCTCTTTCCAAACCCGGGAAGATCCAGGTAGATGTGTTTGAGATCGGGCAACATATTGCCAAAAGCCTGTTTCATGATCTCTTTATTGCTCCCCCAGCCATGGAGTACCAGCAGCACTCTCTCCTGTGCCGGGTTGACCAGTTCATAAGAAAGTTTAAAAGTATGTTCTTTGTAGCGTATCTCTTTAGATGCCATGTTTCACCGTTCAAAAAAAATTGATTTATTCTAACATAAAGCTGCTATTCATTCGCTTCAGGTATGGCATCCTGGGCCGTTTCATTTCAGTATCGTGCGAAAGTGGGATAGAGGGTAAAGACTACCGCCAGGAAAGCACAGAGCAGCACTAAGGT
>NZ_DATCSP010000029.1:0-24869 GCF_036568385.1 Sulfurovum sp.
CAGATAGGTCCCTAAAAGTTTATGCGCTTTCAGTTCAGCCTGCCCCTCCTCGCTTAGTAAAATAAAGGCCTCTTTCCCGTCCACGTTACCTGTCAGATACGCAGCGAACACTGCAATGACCGTTAAAACGATAAAAAACAAAGAAAGCACAGAGACAGCTCTTTTTTTTGCAACCAGATTGATCAGCTCCAGAAGAAGGATCACTACAGGCAGTGCTATAGCAAAATGATCGACTGGCGGGTGCATCAGTACAGGGATATCAAACGGAAGTTCTATTTTGGGTAATGTGATCTCAGGTAATGCCATGATTCTTTCCTTCAATTAAAATCTTGATGATTATAACACAAATGCATTAAAACGGCTTAACCACTACCATAATAACAATGAATATCATCAGCAAAGTCGGTACTTCGTTATAGAGTCTGAAATACTTGCTGCTTTTGTAATGGGGGTTCTCTATCAGTATCTTTCGAATACCGTTCAAAGAGAAATGATAGGCTATAAGAAATGCAAGGAGCAGCAGCTTCGCATGCATCCAGCCACCGCTTGAAAAAATACCGGAGTTCAGGTAAAGCATCGTTCCCCCCGAGAGTATTGTCGCCCACATGGCCGGTGCGCCTATATAGGTAAAAAGCTTGTACTCCTGCACTTGCACGATATCTGTGAATGCTTTGGTGTCCGCATTTTCACGGTGATAGATGAACAATCTCGGCAAATAAAACAACATGGCCATCCAGGAGACGAAACTCATCACGTGAAATGCCAATATCCAACTGTAAAATTCCATCTTTACTCCAATATCTCAAAATCATCTTTACTGTAAATGACCAGCTGCAATTCCTTATAATAGCCAATATGTCCATAGTGTATCTTTAGGCGGCTACCGTTTTTAGGCGTAAGTTCCCTTTTTTTGAAATGGATAGGAATACTTTTCCCATCCCGGTGAAACCTGCCGTTTTTATACAGTCCTGTCATATCTCTGATCACTTCATTTTGCTGTAACTTCTGGAAATTTAAACTGGCCGGGTTGAGATAGTAGGCTTCAAGGTTTGTCTTTGCCTTCTCTTTTAATTTATAGGCCGTTGTGATCTCTTTCAGTCCCTTGTAGCTCTTGATACTTTCCACCAGCAGGTCATAAGTGTGTCCTTCTTTCAAGGGATCTGCACAGCCATAAAGGTAGATACCCCGTCCGTTTATGTGCTGTTTCACCACGGCATTACGTCCCCTTTTAAGCAGTACCGTTACATCTTCAAGGTGGATCTTCCCTTGCAGAGACTCCATCGCATACAGATCATCGATACGCTTTTTTTCTATGGTCTTGAAGGCCTTTTGCTTCGTTTCTCCCTTATAGGGTCTTCTGTCAAAATAGGCATAGACCGGTAGATGGTCCGAATACCCTTTCCTTCTGTGTTTTCCGTTCTTATATTCCCACCGGTTGATATACCCTTTTTTTGTAAACAGGTAAGGGGCTTTGAATACCCTGAAAGAGTTATTGACATAGTCAACGCCTTTTCCGTCGAACATATTCCCGGGGAGTACGATCTGGTCCATACTGGACCTTTTACCAAAAAATTTATGGCTCCACCGTTCCTCTACAGGCAGCTCTTTCCATAAGGTATAATGCACCCCTTTTTCTGCCTTTGCCATATCCTCTTCTTCTACGAGATAGGGACCCACCCTGGTTCTGAGCACGTCATTGAATGCCGTGCGCCCCCTGGTGTCATTCAGCTTCTCTTCCAGCGTAAGGTAAACATTGTAGTCACTGTTGAAATCTCCCAGGATGAGATACTCCTTTTGCTCCGGCATCTTTGCTATACGGGACTGTAGGGCTTTGGCATACGCTATGCGTTTGCTCTCATACCCCTGATAGGCTTTTGATTTCCAGTGATTGACAAAAACGGTTAAAGGGTCTCCCTTGATATCTACTTCCACTTCCAGGATATTTCTGGTGCGTGGGGAGTAACTCACCTGTATTTCCCGCTGTCTGATGACAGGATACCGCGACAGCAGCGCCACCTGGATAGCGGCACCTTTTTTACGGCTGATGGCACTGTACCTGTAGGGGCATCCCACTCTATCAAGACGTGAGAGAAGCTGCCGAAGGATACTGCTGTTCTCTACTTCCTGAAGCCCCAGAATGTCTGCATCCAGATCGCAGATCACTTCTGCCGTATGGTTCAGTTTGATCTCAACCGTTCGCTGATCCCAATTGTGTTTTCCCGGTATATAGATATCATATTCTGTACCGTCATAGACAGCATCAAAAAGGTTCTCTACATTGTAGGTAGCCACTTTAACGGGTTTGGAGAAAATACACAGTGGCAGTAAAAATAAAAGTAAATATCGCACGTCATATCCAATCGTTTTAATCGTATTCTATCGAAGTATCAAAAAATGTACGACAAATATGACATATTGTCATACAAAGAAAGGAGATTTCTGATCATTGGACTTCTCTGTTCTCTATCACAGATGAAAAAAGTGAACGATCAGATGATATGTTTATGATGTTGCAGCGTTGTAAGGTCTAAAAAAAGATACCAAAGAGTACACTATCGGCACAAAAAAAACAAATAAGATAAAATTTATCCTATTTAAAGGTATCTTTGCTATAACGTCAATAAAGAACCTATATTAAAGGACATCATCATGACAAACAATGAAGTCATATCTCAAACAGAAAATAAACCGTATGAGGTCATATCCTACACGGATATGGTAACATTTAACTACACACTTCCCGATAATGAAGAACCACAAAGCATAGAACATGAACTTACCTTCATCTGGGAAGATACGATCGAAAAGTTCATAGAAGAGCATGGTGCCGACAAGCCTTACAAGATACATACCTTCAAGCGAGAAAGAGAACGAAATTTTTTCATAGAACAGTTAGAAGGTGAAACAGAAGACCTCATAGACGAGGTACAAGAAGAAATAGCCAACAAAATGAAGTTCGGCTTTGACTTTAGCGGACAACTGCATAACGACGACTAGATGATCTTCCGTGCGCCCATCATTACCGATGGGCGTGTAGACGTATGCTTTATGATGGAGGCAGCTTCTGTTAACAGATCCCTTAGTTCCATGGTATCTACTTCCGCATAATATTTGATGCGTCTGTCACAACAGAACAATCGCATCCTCTAGCAATTGTATCTTGTGACTCTCGATCAGTTCCGTCAGCGTACGTTTGAAATTTTTCTTGCTCATCCCAAAGACTTTTTTGATAGCTTCGGCATCGCTTTTATAGGTAAAAGGCAAGGTACCGTCCGCTTCTTTCAGCAGCTGCAGGATGGTGGCCTCTGCCTCGCTGATCTTCGCCTGTTTGCCTATCGGCTGCAGAGAGAGATCAAGTTTGCCGTCTTTTCTTACACTTTTGATGTAGACCTTTTTGCGATCGCCGATACGTATCTCTTCGAAGATCTCGTTACTGAAGAGCATCCCTTCATACTGGTTGTCTGCCACTACCTTGAATCCCAGCGGGGTCTTTGCCAGTACGATCGCTTCCAGTGCTTTGTTCTGGTGCAGGCCTTTCATGTCACGGTTGAAGTATTTACCTATCTTCTGCGTACCGAAAAGGCGTCCTGTCTGTTCATCCAGGCAGACACGCAAAAGATACTTTTTCCCTATGTTGAAATACTCTTTTTGCTGGGAAAGCGGTACAAAGAGGTCTTTAGGCAGTCCCCAGTTCAAAAAAGCACCGTAAGACTTGTAGTCCACGACCGTGAAGTACCCGTACTCCCCGAGTTTTGCATACGGCATCTTGGTGGTGGCAACGGGACGGTCTTCGCTGTCCGTATAGACAAATACGTCTATCAGTGAGCCCATAGGCATCTCATCTTCCATCACGTAGACATTGGGCAGCAGTATCTCACTGCCGTCTTTGGCTTCGAGGAAATAGCCATAGTCCGTGTCACGCATGACTTCCAAAGTGTTTACCTCGCCAATATTGATCGTTAGGTTTTTTGATCTTTCTGCAGGTTGTGTATTTTTTTGCATGTGTTATTCCGTTTTATATAAATGCTGTGATGCGCTCACAGTCCATATGGTATTATAGCCAAAAAAGATCTCAAAAGATGGTATTTCCGTGAATTGGTATGACCCTGATCAAAGCAACGGTAGAGGCACGGTCAGAGGTGATCTGGACAAACACGATAGGGTATAGAAAAGATCCTAGCCCCTCCCCGCGTCTGCGAGAATGTTCAGGATCGGATCATGAGTGTGCAAACACATAAAAAAATTCAGGGGCTACTGAATGATGCTCTCCAGATGTTTGGCAAAATCTTCAGGGGGGATAAACCCTGTCAAAGATTTCTCAGGCAAGAAGCTGTTGTTCTTATCAAAGAAAATGATGTTGGGCGTACCGAAAAGTTGATACTCTTTAAGTAACGCTTTATCTGCTTCTGTATTGTCCGTCAGATCGATCTTGATGAACGTAAAATGTTTGAGCTGCTCTTGTACCTTCGGATGAGGAAATGTGATCTCTTCCAGTTCTGTACATGCGGTACAGGACTTTTTACCGAAATCAACCACCACCGGTTTGTCCGATGCCCGAACCTCTTTCATTAAACGCTCTACACTATAGCCTCTATGGCCTTTTTCAGAACTCATTAGCACGGCGGTATTGGCTACATTTCCGCTCAGCTGCGTGAATCTTTCAAACGGTCTTATGATGGAAGTAGACCCGCTGATACCTCCGATAAAAAGCGACGCACCATAGAGCAGGAACACCATAGCAAGCAGTTGGAAAAGTTTCTTTGCCCCCTGGGTGCTGCTGCTTGGGTTGAATACACCCATATAAATAGCTATACCCATAAAAAGCAGTGCCCAAAGTATCAGGGTCATGCTGTCGGGCAAGATACGGGAGAGCATGAAAATGGCAAGTCCCAGCATCATCACACCGAATGTTTGGGAAACGATGGTCATCCAGCCGCCAGGTTTTGGCATAAATTTACCCGCACCCAGTCCCACCAGAAGCAGCGGCATACCCATACCGACACTCATGACAAACAGGGCGGAACCTCCAAGCAGTGCATCACCCGTGTGAGAGATGAACAATACTGCCCCTCCGAGCGGCGGTGCAACGCACGGACCTACGATCAGTGCTGAAAGCAGTCCCATGATCGCCGTACCGAGGATCCCTTTGCCTTGCGCATTGTCGCTGACCTGGGTCAGTTTGGACTGCCATGAGGCAGGCAGCCCCAGCTCGAAGTAACCGAAAAGAGAAAATGCAAGTGCTACAAACAGGGCCGAAAAGAGCGTCAATACCCAGGGGGTTTGCATCGCTGTTTGTATATCTGCACCCACGAGCCCCGCAATGATACCTACAGCAGTATACGTCAGTGCCATAGAAAGCACATAGACCAAAGAGGTGAAGAATGCCTCTGAAACACTGGGTTTTTCCTTACCGCCCTGCTGGGAAACAATGATCGAAGACAAGATCGGTATCATAGGAAAGATACATGGTGTCAATGCCAGCAGCAGCCCGAAGATGAAGAAAAGAAATAAAATAAAGATGGAACTTTCACTCACCAAAATCTCAGATATTTTAGCGGTATTTCCCTCTTTTACAAGCTGCGAGATCTTATCAAATACGCCAAGCTCTGCCCCTTTGAAGTCAAACGTTTTTTTGATCGGCTGGTAACAGATACCTGAATCCGAGCACCCCTGAAACTCTATCTCAAGGGTGTAGTCGCCTTTCACCTGGGCTTCTATCTCTTCTGTAGGAATAGTGACAACTACCTCTTTTTCATAGACCATATCACCGTCAAAATCATGGGCTTCCGGTTTGGTAACCGCAAGTTCGACTTCAGAGGGGGAAATGATCCTGTAGATCAGGCTGTCCTCATAGATATGGATCTTCTCTGCCAAAATAATTTTAGTTTCTATCACAGTATCTTTTTGTACTGCTGTAACCTGGAAAGCCTCATCTGGGGATAAAAACTTCTGCTTTTGCAAAGCACTCTCAAAACCTGCCGCTAAAAATGTACTTAAAAGTACACTCACAAGGAGTAACTTTTTTACTAAATAACTCATTATTTCTCTTTCTTTCGTAGACTTTTATAGTATTCTATTGTACTATTGGTGTATAAACTGTGTAATAGTAACAAAAATTCAATAATAGAAACTAAACGAACCCCAGATAATAAAGGTCTACCATGGCAAATCATCTTAAAAATGAGCATTCTCCCTATCTGCAGCAGCATGCCGATAACCCTGTGAACTGGTATCCATGGGGAGAAGAGGCTTTTGCAAAAGCACGCAAAGAGAACAAAGCGATCTTCCTTTCTATAGGGTACAGTTCATGCCACTGGTGCCATGTCATGGAAGAAGAGTCTTTTCAAAATGAAGCCACTGCAAAGATCCTGAACGAGCATTTTGTTGCAGTGAAAGTGGACAGAGAGGAAAGGCCCGATATCGACAAACACTTTCAGGAGGTCTACCAGCTGATGAACCAGCGTCCCGGAGGGTGGCCCACATCCATCTTTTTGACCCAGGAGCTGAAACCTTTCTATTCAGCGACCTATATCCCCGACGAACCGCGTTACGGGATGATGAGCTTTTCCAGTCTGCTAGAAGTCATCGCGGACAAGTATGTCAAGGAAAAAGCCCTGCTTACAGAAAAGGCGGAGGAGATACTCCGCTTTCTGAACCCCAAAGAGGACAAGATACAGGCGACAAAGCTGGACCTGAGTATCATCAACAGGGTTGCAGACCAGGCCAAACAGCTTTTTGACAACCAGCACGGCGGTTTCAACACTGCGCCGAAATTTCCTCAAGCCTCTATGCTGGACCTTCTTTTGGACCTCTACCGCCTCACCAAGGACAAAGAGACGCTCGACATGGTACTGCTTTCGTTGACCTCCATGGCAAAAGGGGGACTGAGAGACCTTGTGGAAGGCGGGTTCTGCCGTTATTCCACAGACAATGAATGGCTCGTACCCCACTTTGAAAAGATGACCTATGACAATGCCCTGCTTGCGGAAGTCTACCTCAAAGCCTATCATGTCAGCGGCAATGACTTCTATAAAAGCGTTGCCTTTGAGACACTGGACTTCATGATCGACCATATGAGCGAGGGGGATCTTTTCTACTCTGCCAGCGATGCCGATACAGAAGGGGAAGAAGGAAAATACTTTGTCTACTCCTACGAAAAAGCCTTAAGGTCGTTCGAAAAAGCGGGCATCCCGAGCAAAGCACATGCTGCACTGGCAGAAGCACTGCATATCACACCAGAGGGAAACTTTGAAGGGAAGAACATCGTTCGTGTCGATGACCCGGCCCGGATCAACATCCCCTACTATGAGGAGGCCATCAAAGCCCTGAAGAAACGGAGGGAAAAACGTACACACCCTTTTATAGACAAAAAAGTACTGGTCTCATGGAATGCCATGATGATCAAAACCCTTTTCAAAGCTGGCCGGACAGAGAGCGCCTACCTTAAACCCGCTATCAGATCACTGGATGCACTGCTTGAGAGTATGTACATTCACTCTGAACTCTATCACTCTACCCTCATGGGAAAGAAACCGAAGATCAAAGCGTTTTTGGAAGATTATGCCTATCTGGCCGACGTGCTGATAGAAGCCTATGAAAGTACACTGGACGAGAGCTACCTGATCACGGCGACCAAGCTGGCCAACACAGCCATAGAAAAATACTTTGCACAGGGAAAATGGAAATTCTCCCGTGGGGAGTTCGAGACCAATGCGGACATCTATGACACTTCCTATCCCTCTTCCGTGTCAACCATACTGTCCGTACTTTATAGTATTGCATCCCTGGTGGATCCTGTCTATAAAAAGTTTGTCTTCAGGACCCTGGAGATCCATTCCTATGATGTCATGCGCCAGCCTATCTCTACCCCGCGTATGACCCGTATGGTCATACGTTACCTCAAAGATGACATCATCATCAAGGCCAAAGAAGAGAAGTTGAAAAAACATATCAAAGCGCTGGACACGCTCCCCCACCCTTTTTCTCTGTTAAAAAATGATACGAATGACGGCTTCATGCTCTGCAATTCCAACGCCTGTTTCGGGCATGAAAAAGACTTTTCCGGTATTCAAGAAGTATTAGAAAAAAGATAATGCGCTATCTCTTTTTACTTTTTCCTCTTTTGATACTGGCGCAAATGCCGACACAACAAGAGATGCAGACACGTACACAGGTACTCATGGGCACTTTTGTGAGCCTGGCACTCCCCAAAACATACAGTGAGCAAATGGCCCGATCCTTTGAGCGCATCAGAACGATAGAGGCTTCGCTCTCTACCTACGATCCCAATGCCTCACTTTTCATACTGAATCAGACACACCGTATAGCCTTTGATCCCTATCTCGCAGAAGCGATCTCCCTCTCCAAGGAGTATTACCGGCAGACCTATGGGTATTTTGATATCACCATAGGGTCCATCTCAAAAAAGCTCTACCATTTTGGCGAAGAAACCACCTACTCTCCTTCACCCGAAGCGTTGCAGGCTGCCTATCTGGATATCCACGGTATCACGATAGATGCGCATCACATCCTCACAGATGAGAAGGTCACCGTGGATCTTGGCGGCATGGGTAAGGGGTATGGTGCAGACAAAGTGGCGCAGTTCCTTGATGAGCAGAATATCACAGCGGGGGTCATCGCGCTGAGCGGAGACATCAGGTGCCTGGACCTGTGTGAGATCTATCTGCAGTCTCCCTATTCCGAACAGACATTTGCCAAAATTACAAGTAAGAACCCGCAGCTCTCCATCTCTACGAGCGGGACCTACAGAAGATTTGCCAACACCAAAGAGGAGCATCACCTCATCGATCCGAAAACCGCCTCACAGGGACGCGAATTTGTCTCCGTATCACTTTTCACGACGGCCGACAATGCCAAGATTGATGCCTATGCCACAGCGGTCTCGGTAATGCCCAGATCCGAAGCATTGGCATTTCTGAAGCAGCATAAAGAGATCGGTTTTGTGATCGTGGATAAAGAGGGCAAAATACTCTATGGAAATCTAGCCGACCTTGTTGAGATAGCGTGGCTGGGCTACAATGAGATAGCGACCAGTCCAAGCAGAAGCAAAAACAACAGCACAAATCCCGACAGTGCTGCCAGCTTGATCCACCCTGATACCATCAATCCCAAAGTAATTGCAAAATAGGCAAAGATATCAAACAGTGCAAAAAGAAAAAGAAGCATGCTGACCCGCAAAGATACTTTTGGCGATACTTTGGTACTGAACAACATGAAGTGTGCTGCCACAAAGAGTAGCGTGCCTATGGCGAACAGATGCGGTGCAGCGACTTCTATCAGTCCCTGTATACTCTTTTCTGCAGGAGAAACAATGAAACTTTTCAGCGTACTGATGACATTTTCACTGCTATCCAATCCCTGGGAAAGCAAAAAGAGCCATACCCCGCTCATCAGGATCAGGATCACATAGAGAAGCATATATCTTATGGGAAGAGAGTAGAGGGCTATATGTTTCATTTGAACAGGAGTTTCTTTAAGATCATTGCAGCAACGATAGCCGCCAGAACATGCCAGAGTATAAAAGTGGCCAGCCAGAAAGTTACAAATGACGCACTGACAAAATAGGCAAGTAACAGGGCTGCAGGCGCCAGCATACCCATGATAAATAGCAAGTGGACCATCCATTTGGTCATCACTTTATCTGCATAGAGACGAATATAGATAGAGGAAAGTATCAGGAGCGCAAAGAGTGTCATGAAGAGATCGATGTGCACTTGAAGCAGCAGTGAATCTATCAGTACCGGTTCGACAAAGTTCTCTGCATCGCCGAAAAGTGTCACTGAAGCACTCTGGTTATCCAAACCGATCACATAGGCATGCAGGACGGTATCCAGTCCAAGATAGAGAAGTATCGCCACTACGACACTGCCCATCAAATAGGTGAGTAAGGTAGAGTGTGCCAGATCTTTTGTAACTAAAAATTTCATAGGTCTACTTCAAAACAATTTCATAAATGGCTCTGGCAACTCTCGCACCTTCGGTGATAGTCCTTGCCGAAAGGGTGGAACCGCTGATCGTAGGGATATCTTTTCCTACGGTCAGTGCCGCTGATGCATCTTTATTCTGAAGTTGGCCCATCCACGTTGTATTGGGTATATACTCCGGCGGCTCTCCAAATGCCATGATCTCCGTAAACTTCAAAGTACCGCTGTTGTCAAAGGCATAAAGCACGGTAGCCTTCTTCCCTCGGACCTTTCTTGCTATCAGTACAGCATACCCGAGTCTTTGCGTCTTGCTTTTGATATCGTAGTAGCGATACACTTTAGTTCTCACAGCTGCCTTCGCTCTGGACTGCACCTGAGAAAACTGTTCCTTTGTCAGTATGATCTGCTTGGGATCTATCGTACTCGCTTCGGTAAATGAAGATCTTATCACCTCATCCACGGACGCCTTGCTGCCAGCAACACCGCTCTGGGACAGCAGTGTCCCAAAAAGCAGCGTAAAAAAGATTTTTTTCATTGTGTATCCACGTATTAGAATATAAAGCCTAGACCAAAAGAAAATGTATTGGTATCTACATTATTGACTTCTTTCATCGCATAGTCGGCCTTCAGCACTACCTGATCTGCAGGGAAGAAATTTAAACCGATTGTAACAATTTCTGTCTGAAATGTATCTTCATTTGATCCATCCACTGTGTTTTCTACAGGGTTATATTCTTCGTACTGTGCAAAAACAGGCAATTTGTACTGAAGTCCCACCAAACCTGAGAGATCATAAGAGGCATTCACATAGTAACCGCTTGCTTTTTCAACAGCTGATTCGCCTAATTTCTCTGCACCGTCCAGATTTGTCTGTGTGTAAAGCCCGTATATCGAGAATGGTCCGTTGTCATAGCTTGCATGGATATCGAACATCGTGGTAGTGAGTCCGGAGACATCTTGAATTGCATCCTCAGGTTTTGGATTTTTCAGGTTTGAACCCTCTCCATAATAGAGAGAAGCACCGACCATCAGCCCATTGATACCTGTATAATCCACACGCCCTACGAATGCCGGCTCAAACGATGCATCCTTGCTGGCACCCAGTCTTCCCTCTCTTATCCATTTACTCTGGGTATCGTCACCTATAGTATATTGACTGTTCAGATTCAATGCATTGATCATACCTACAGTATAGTCTATGTCTGCACTGTCAAACCTACCATAGACCAACGCACCGTTCTCATGCCAGGTACTAGGAAGCAGGTGTTTCTCAATGTCCGGTCTTTGCACCGTGTTAAAGAGTGTCGGTTCATGTCTGAGATTTACCAGCCCCATAGGCACAAGGACATGTCCGAGTCTCAGGTTTGCTTCCTGGCTGAGCAGAAAGTCAAGATAGAAGAACTCTACAACGACCTTACCGCCGTTATTGGAATCCGCACCATGTTCAAACTCTATCTCTGTGTTCAGTACGATCCAGTCATTGAACTTGTATCCGAAATAGGTGATAAATCTATAGACATCCGCATAATCATCCCCATTGTCAGGATTGGCATAGAACATTTCACCATATCCCCCTATAGAGAGCGGGTTTTTGGAAAAATACACTTTTGAAGCAGCCGGCCCCATACCGCTGTATGATTTCTCCGTATCTACCAGTGTGAATCCGCCTGTTTGGGT
Organism: Sulfurovum sp.; assembly: GCF_036568385.1. Taxonomy (GTDB): domain Bacteria; phylum Campylobacterota; class Campylobacteria; order Campylobacterales; family Sulfurovaceae; genus Sulfurovum. The sequence goes on from NZ_DATCSP010000029.1 coordinate 11,622, forward strand.
AGCAAGTACCTCTTCGGCCAATACACTGTTCTGCTCTTCCAGTACCTGTACTCTCTCTTCCAATGTAGCTGCTTGCGCTCCCATTGCCATCATCGCTACAACACTTAAGGCTGTTGTCATTTTTTTCATCATTTTTCCTTGTTTACTATTGATAATTTTTGTCGACGCAGAAATTTATCCAAACTTTTCTTAATCAATCTTTAAAATGATAACAATTATTAAAATATATATACTAATCTAAGCGATGCATCTATTTTAATTTTAATGAAAAGCAACCTGTCTTGAAAAGTACAGATGGATCGTGGATAAGCAGACCAATGCTGATATGATTTATCCTACCCTCTGAGATACCTTGGGAAAAGTAAGTATAAAGGTGCTCCCTTTGCCTTTTTCAGACTCAAGGTCCAGTTTTATCCTGAACTCTTTACAAATGGAAAGTACGATGTTCAGCCCTATGCCGAAACCTCCGCGCTCATCGTTCTCCCTATGGTAGCGTTTAAAGATATCATCCTGCACCTTTTTGTCTATGCCGATCCCCGTGTCCCTGATCTTCAAAACATTCTCTTTCAGTGTGATAAAGATACTGTCACCTGCATCGGAATATTTAATGGCATTAGAAAGCAGATTGTCTATGAGCCTGCAGGCAGAGGTTCTGGTCATAAAAACCTGCGTAGTGTCCAGATCGAGTGTGATATGCAAATGTTTGGAGTTTATCAGTTCTTTGACATACTCTACCCTCTCCTCGACAATAGTGGCAAAATGCAGCAGCTCTGACGACTCCACTTTCCCCTCAAGCCTGTAGGTCAGAGAGCTGTACATCACTGAAAGTCTTTTGGCACTGGCTTCCAGACGTTTTAGTTTTTTCGGTTCCACCCCTTTTAATGACTGTATCGTCATTAAGATCGCTGAAATGGGGGTATTGAGTTCATGGGTGGTATCGGAGATAAAATTGTCCAAAGACTCTATCTGTTCCCTCACCGGCCTTAAAAAGAGCCGTCCCAAAAAGTATCCTACAATCCCCATCAGTATGAACGACAAGACCAGGTACCCTATGATCTTGATACGCAGGCTCTGGACTGTTTTTGCCAGTTCGTTCTCTTTCAAGACGATGTAATGTACACCAAAATGACTGCTCGTGTCCTCTATGACGGTATACCCATTTCCATCTTTGATGTAGAAAGCCTGATCCGTCATCTCGAAGTTGTCAATTTCCGTGTAGATGGCTTTTTTCTCCTGATCATAATACCCTACCTGAAATCGGCAGTGTTTTAGATTTTTCAGGAAATCATTTCGGCTTGCTGTATCCATCGCACCTTTGGAGTCGTTCTGCATAGCCTTCATTACAATAGAGGAGGATAGCATACGTGCCTGATACATCATCTCGAACTTCATGGCATTCTGCACCGATGCACGGTTATTTTCAAAAAAGAGATATCCTATAATAGCCAGCAGAATAAAAACAGATATCAAATAGACAGCGACAAAACTAAAAAGCGATTTTCGCTCATACGATGTTAAAACGATAACCTTCTCCTTTGATATTTTCAAAATACTCTTTGTCGAACAATTTTCTTAGATTTTTGATATAGGTACGTATCGTGGCATGTGCAGGGATATGTTCATCATCCCACACATTTTCTATGATCTCGTCACAAGAGATGATCTTTCCTGCATTGCGGATAAAATACTCCAGGACCTGTGCTTCTTTCTGTCTCATCTCGGTCACACGGCCATTTATTAAGATCTGATGCGCTTTGGGAATGAATTTGATACCGTCAAACTCTATCTCTTCCTGCAGACGATAGATCCTGATGATATGCTCTATACGGGCCTTGAGCTCTTCCTGTTCGAAAGGCTTTTTCAAATAATCATCCGCTCCCAGATCAAACCCCTTCTTAAGATCATTCACCCCTGAAAGGGATGTGATATAAATAGCCGGTGTAGTGTTGCCTATTTCACGCAGATACGAGAGTATCTCAAAGCCGTCGATGCCTGGTACATTGACATCCAAAAGCAACAGATCAAAGGAAGCAGAACCGATGGCGTCCAGCGCTTTTTCTCCATCGAAATAGCTCTCTACCTCATACCCCTGCTCCAACAGGAACTCTTCAATGATCTCCTGAAGGATCGCATCATCTTCAAGCAACAGTATCTTCATGCCAACCCTTTATGTAAATCCTCATGTATTTTAGCATAGACTTTGTGTAGAAAAGTACACAGCGTCTTTATGCTATAATCCCGCCCACAACACGGAACAACAACTTTAGACAGGAAGACACACCATGCCGAACCTTAAACAACCAATCCTTTATTCCATCATTACTTTGGTACTACTCTCCGGGTGTACACAAGTCGTAACAGCCCCGATCTCTATAGCCGGTTCTGCTGTAGGTGCCACCATTGATGTGGCGGGCTCTGCTGTCAATGCGGTGACCGATTCTGATGACGAAGAGGATGAGGCAGAGGATTAATATCTCTGAGCATTCTTGAATTCAGAGATCTCGCTTTTTATCATATAAACGCATAAGAAGCTAAGCTCCTTACCGCTGCGCTGACGCTGTGTCCCCCTCAGCGGGGTGCTCACGCAACCTGTTGGGTTCAAGCCTAATATCTCTGAGCATTCTTGAATTCAGAGATCTCGCTTTCCACCATCTCATCTATCATTCTTACATAGAGATCATTGATGAGATTGGGGGAGAGACCAAGAGAAATAGCCTGTGCCCTGACATGCTCGATCACATCTGCGATCCTTTCCTCTGCTTTTATCTCTTCCACACTTGTTTTAAAATGCGCGATCTGCTTGATATACTCATTTCGTTTAGCGATCAATTCCACTATCTCTCTGTCTACACTGTCTATTTCACTTCTTGCTTCTTCCAGTGTGCTGCACTGTTTAATTTCCATAATTCTATCCTTCAGTAATGTCGCTGATATAGGGATATTATAACCTAAAAATATCCAAAGTAATATTTTCGATATTTTTATTGGCTATAATAATCAGATGAAGAATAAACTATATCCATTACTTGCTTTATTAAGCACAGTTGTTCTGTTAGGTGCTGCGCCTGATGACTGCAATGCAACCAAATGCAAAGATTGGATCTTTTTACCCTTTGCCTTCTCCAGCGATTCTACCGGATTTGCGGGAGGTATCAGTGCTATGAAAAGAGGAATGTTTAATCCTCAAAGCAGGTTTGTAGCCACTGCGTTTACCGGCCTTCCCAAAGATGTTATCATCAACGGACAAAAGGACCAGGCAACCTTTTCCGGAGGATTTGTTTCCTTTTTGGACCTTAAACTTCCCTACACAGACCGACTCTTTTTTTCCTTAGTGGGTTTGAAAAGTTATCTTCCCCAAACCCATTACTATATCGACGGATCACATACTTCCGATAAAGATGATGCTTTTATCACTTCAGGTGACCTGGACTTCTTCACCACCACCTTCAGATATACCCTCCCCATAGGCGAAGGCATAGACAATCCTGCAGGTCTCTACAGGCTAAAAGAGGGATTTTGTGTCGGAAGAGAGGATTGCGGAGGGGGCAAACCTTTCATTACAGGCAGTACATCTATCGGGATAAAAACATTCTTCCAAACCAACAATACAGACAATACAGAGATGTGGAAGGACTCTATTTGGTGGGAGAACGGGACCTCCGTACCCACATGGAATTCCAACGGTCTAAGATTTTTTCTTACCCATGATAATACGGATTTTAACATCAACCCATCCAGAGGATACCATTTCCAGCTGCAATACTCAAAAGATTTTGGCTGGGGGGATTCCCTGCAGAGTTGGGACTTTTTGGAGTTCAAGTACAACCATTATTTTGATCTGGATACCTTTTCGTTCACCAAACAAAATGTACTTGCTTTAAGTCTATGGAGCGGATACTCATTCTCCTGGGATAATGACAACGAGATCTCTCCCGGATTTGATGCACATCGTCCTCCTATGTGGGAAGGTGCCCGATTAGGCGGCTTCAACAGAATGAGAGGCTATGACCATAACCGTTTTTCAGACAAAGCCGCCTTTTATGCTGCTGCAGAGTACAGGGCTGTCATTGACTACAATCCCTTAAAGGATATCGATTGGATACCGATGAAAGTAGATTGGTTTCAGGCGGTTCTGTTTGCCGAGGCCGGAAGGGTACATGATCAATATACTGTTGATCTTGTCAGTGACATGAAGTATGATGCAGGTGTCAGCCTGCGAGCCATGATCTCGGAGTTACCCATACGGCTTGACGTGGCATACGGAGAAGAAGGTACCTACCTGTGGCTGATGGCACAGCATCCGTTTGACTTTTAAACTTCATTGTCTTAATCACACGAAGTGTACCATGTCTCTGTGAACGACCTTGTAAGCGAAGCGATTCGAGAATAGAGACGATCTTTGCTTCGTTTTTCTAAAAAATGAAGAGGAAAACAAGACCATAGTTCAAATTGAAGGGAGATTAAAAAAGTGTTATAGATTTGATAGATTGAGATATATGTTCCCATGCAAAGCATGGGAACAAGAAGAAATAATATTACTTATGGAAGCAGAGTCTTACTCTACTTCTGCGTCGATGACATCGTACTATCATATAGGACGCATTTTAAGCAAAGCTCAAAATACTACGCTGTCGCTAAGACCTCTTCAGCAGAGTGCTCATGCGACTGGTCGCATGATTGAAGCATAGTCTTACTCTACTTCAGCGTCGATGACATCATCATCGTCTGCTTTTTTTCCTTCCGGCTTGGCACCGCCCTGCTCTTTGGCATACATTGCTTCAGCAAGTTTGTGACTCTTCTCGGTCAATGCTTTGACCTTTTCTTCGATCTGCTCTTTGGTTGAAGAATCATCTTTCAGTACAGCCTCAAGGTCTGTAATGGCAGCTTCGATCGCTTCTTTTTCTGAAGCATCAAAACTGTCACCCAGGTCGCTTAGTGACTTCTTCGTTTGGTGTACCAGTGCATCTGCCTGGTTTCTTGCTTCTACGACTGCTTTTCTCTTTTCGTCTTCAGCTTTGTGCGCTTCAGCGTCCTGTACCATTTTTTCGATCTCTTCATCAGAAAGTCCTGACGAACCGGTGATCTTGATCTCTTGAGATTTACCCGTACCTTTATCTTTCGCAGATACTGTCAGGATACCATTGGCATCGATATCAAATGTTACTTCGATCTGAGGCACGCCTCTTGGTGCTGCCGGGATATCTCTAAGCTCGAACATTCCAAGTGACTTGTTGTCTTTGGAGAACTCTCTCTCACCTTGAAGTACGTGGATGCTCACCGCCGGCTGATTGTCTTCTGCTGTTGAGAACACTTGTGACTTTTTCGCCGGGATCGTTGTTCCTTTTTCGATGACCTTCGTTGTCACACCACCCAGTGTTTCGATACCAAGGCTCAAAGGCGTTACGTCAAGCAGAAGGACATCTTTCACATCACCTGCAAGTACCCCACCCTGGATCGCCGCACCAAGTGCAACCACTTCATCCGGGTTCACAGACTTGTTAAGCTCTTTTCCGAAGAACTTCTTCATCTCTTCCTGTACCAGTGGTACTCTTGTAGAACCACCGACCATGACTACTTCGTTGATATCAGAAGTGCTAAGCCCGGCATCTTTCAGTACGTTTTGAACGGTTTTGATCGTACTTGCTACCAGGTCAGAGATCAGTGACTCGAATTTGGCTCTGGTGATCTTGGTCACTAAGTGTTTCGGACCTGACGCATCTGCCGTAATGAACGGAAGGTTGATCTCCGTTTCAGTAGAGCTTGAAAGCTCTTTTTTGGCTACCTCTGCCGCATCTTTTACTCTTTGAAGCGCCATCACATCTGCTTTGACATCGATACCGGTCTCTGCTTTGAACTCATTTGCTACAAAGTCAATGATCCTGTTGTCAAAATCATCACCACCAAGGAAGGCATCTCCACCGGTTGCCATAACTTCAACGACACCGTCACCCGTCTCAAGTGCAGTAACGTCAAATGTACCACCACCCAAGTCGTAAACAACGATCTGCTCTGATTCTTTTTTGTCAAGACCGTAAGCCAATGCTGCGGATGTAGGCTCATTGATGATACGAAGTACATTCAGTCCTGCGATCGTTCCTGCTTCTTTGGTTGCTTTTCTCTGCGCATCATTGAAGTATGCCGGAACGGTAATAACCGCATCTGTCACAGCCTCACCAAGGTACGATTCTGCATCTTCTTTCATTTTGATAAGTACTTTTGCAGAGATCTCCTGAGGTGTATAGGTCTTACCTGCCACTTCAATAGCACATGCACCAGATCTGTCGATAATGCGGTAAGGAAGCTTATCTTGCGCCTCTTTCGCCTTCTCTTCGCTCATCATAAGACCCATGATCCTCTTGATAGAGTAGATCGTCTTCTCAGGGTTGGTGATCGCCTGTCTTTTTGCAGACTCACCTACGAGTACTTCACCTTTATCTGTAAATGCAACGATAGAAGGCGTAGTGTTCTTACCCTCTTTGTTCGCAATGATCTTTGCTTCACCGTTCTCATACACTGCCATTGCAGAGTTTGTTGTTCCTAAATCTATTCCTAATACTTTTCCCATGTTAAATCCTTGATAATTATTTATTTTTATTTACAGGTTGAAACCATTGCCGGTCTCAAAACACGATCTTTGATCGTATAGCCTTTTTGCATCACTTGAACCACGTCACCTGCTTCATGTGCATCACTTTCGACCTGCATGATCGCCTGATGCAGGTCCGGGTTGAACTCGCCATCGCACGCCACTTCTTTGATATGGTTCTTTTCCAGTATCTTTTTAAGCTGCTCGTATGTCAGGTTGACGCCCTCTTTCATCTTTTCAAGTACGTCTGAAGCATTTCCCTCATCTGCACTTTCCATGGATGCAAGCGCGTTCTCAAAAGAGTCCATGACTGCCAGAATGTCTTTGGCAAAACTTTCGTTCGCGTAGGATACTGCATTCATTTTGTCTTTCTCCAAACGTCTTTTGGCGTTTTCAAAGTCAGCGTGGGCTCTGAGATACTTATCTTTATAGTCTGCAGCTTCTGCACGTGCCGCTTCTAAAGGATCGGCTTCAACACTCTCTTCTGCCTGCGTATCCTCTTGAGCTTCGACCGTTTCTTCCGTCTGAGACTCTTCAAGATTTTCATTCTCTTGACTCATTTACAGACCTCCTTTTTTATAAAAATTGCACCGGATATTTAATGCTTGGCGCCATTATACAACATTGAGTGACTCTTTGTCAAGTCCTAGTTGAGTCAATGTGACTAAAGTGTGTTTTCCAGTCTGACTTAATTTATATTTTTAATGTTAGAATATACTCTATCCATTAAAAAAGGACCCAATGTGCCAGTTAGTCAAAAAATAGACGATATACTTAAGTATATCAAAACAAGCAGTCCAGGTCAAAATGAATTTTATCAGGCAACCCATGACGTACTTCTGTCCCTGGCTCCGTTGCTGGAAGAAGATAGCAGATACATTGAGCATAATATCCTGGAAAGCATCGTTGTACCCGAACGCACGATCATTTTTCGCGTGAACTGGATCAATGATGCAGGAGAACGTCAAACCAATGTAGGCTATAGGGTACAGTTCAACTCTGCGATCGGACCCTACAAAGGCGGTTTGCGTTTCCACCCGACCGTCAATCTGGGGATCATCAAATTTCTGGGCTTTGAACAAACCTTCAAAAATGCACTGACGGGACTGCAGATCGGCGGGGCCAAAGGCGGAAGCAATTTTGATCCCAAAGGGAAAAGCAATAATGAAGTGATGCATTTTTGCCAAGCCTTCATGTCAGAGCTCTACAAACACATAGGGAACAAAAGAGATATCCCCGCGGGCGATATCGGTGTAGGTGACAGGGAGATAGGCTACCTCTTTGGCCAATACAAAAAACTGACAGGGGGATTTGAGGGGGTACTTACAGGAAAAGCCCTGAACTGGGGCGGTTCCAGAGGGAGAAAAGAGGCTACGGGCTACGGCTCGGTCTATTTTGCGGAAAACTACCTGAAAGTGTATGACAAAGATCTGAAAGGAAGACGCTGTACTGTTTCAGGTGCCGGGAATGTTGCGATCTATACGATAGAAAAGCTCTATGATGCAGGCGCGCTTCCCATAAGCTGCAGTGACAGTAAAGGCACCATCTATCATGAGAAAGGCATACACCTGGCTTCCTTGAAATCTATCAAGGAGATCCATCACAAATCACTCGAAGAGTATATATTATTGCACCCGGATGCTGTCTACACCCCTGTATCACAATATCCGGAAAAAGGCCATGCGGTGTGGCACATCCCCTGTGATGTCGCCTTCCCTTCTGCCACGCAGAATGAACTTACCCTGGTCGATGCACAAAAACTGGTGGAGAACGGCTGTATTCTGGTCAATGAAGGTGCCAACATGCCGACAACCTCTGATGCCATTGACTATCTGCGCAAACATGATGTACTTTTTGCTCCGGGAAAAGCTGCAAACTCCGGTGGTGTAGCAACCTCACAATTGGAAATGAGCCAGAATGCCAGTATGTCAAACTGGACGTTTGAAGAGGTGGACATCCAGCTGCGCACCATCATGCAAAATGTGTTCAAAACAGTCTATGACACTTCTGTAGAGTTTGGCTGTGAGGGTGATCTGGTCAAAGGGGCCAACATTGCAGGATTCAGAAAAGTGGCGGATTCGATGATAGACCAGGGGTCCGTATAATAGTAATAGTGAAAAGTATCTATTGGAAAGTGAGTAAAGAAGAAAGCATGGTTTGCCAGTCAAGAGACTGACAAACAGTGATGAAAATATTAGTTTCTGATCCCAAGATCTGTTTTGATCGTGTTCCATCTGGCAAGATCTGTGTTTTTAAGATATCTCATAAGTCTTCTTCTTTGACCTACCAGTTTAAGTAGTCCCAATCTTGAAGAGTGATCTTTTTTATTTGTTTTAAGGTGCTCAGTCAAGTATTTGATTCTCTCTGTGATAAGAGCAACCTGTACTTCTGTTGAACCTGTGTCGCCATTTCCTCTAGCATATTTAGCAATAATTTCTGCTTTTTTCGCCTGATCTAAAGCCATAATGACCTCCTGATTGGTAGTTATTTCCAAAATTTCATTTGGGAACGCAATCTTATCATAATAAACTTAGAGGAATATTCATATACTTAATGCCTACTTTAAAGAAATTAGAGTAAAATACTCCTAATTAAGAAAAAGGTTTGAATATGCTCTTGACCCGTGTAAGTGAATATGCGCTACTCTCTTTAGATATGATACGCAAATCCGACTCCCCCATAGGTGCAGAACAGCTCGCTACTGAACTTTGTATACCTAAAAGTTTTCTTGCCAAGATCTTACAGAGTCTGGCAAAGCACGGTATACTCGAATCACGAAAAGGTGCACATGGCGGCTTCATGCTGGCGCGTGACATTGACCAGATCAGTGTCAATGATATCATTTTTGCTGCCGAAGGCAAAACACCCGCGGTATTTGACTGTACAAGCTATACAGCCAGCTGCCCCAATGGCTCTATAGGGACCTGTGCCATCTCGCCGTTTCTGATGAATTTCCAATCGAAGATCGATGATTTCCTAAACGGCCTGATGCTCAGCGACATACTGTAAAACGATACGTCTCTGAAGGCCATCACACCTTCTTTGTCCCGTTCGAACCTTAGCAGAATATCTGTTCGGGGACTTCATCGCCCCCCAGTTCAGAATGACGTAGTATAATACTCCTAAAAGTTCAACGATCTTACAAGGTTCACTTATCATGCAACACATTTATCACCTTTCACATATAGACCTCGATGGCTACGGATGCCAATACCTCACACAGCAGTGTTTTGAGGCCATTGATTGCTATAATGCAAATTACGGACCGGAGGTCACTGCCCGTCTGTCAGAGATCATCAAAAAAATAGAACAGGACAGATTTCTGCATGGCGAGCGCCTGGAACCGCTTATTCTCATCACAGACCTGAACCTGACGACCAAAGAAGGAAGCTGGATAGAAAAAGAAGCGATGCGTATCGGTGCGAAACTGCAGCTGCTTGACCACCATGCTACAGGAGCCAGTACTGCCGAGCGCTTTGCCTGGTACAAGCTTGACACCACGCGCTGTGCCACACTGATCACCTATGACTGGCTGCAGCAGCACTACGGGTTTGACAAGGCCAAGGACCTGGCTGTCATTGTGCAGGCGATCAATGCGATCGATATCTGGCTCAGCGACGATACCCATTTTGAGTACGGCAAGGTCATGCTCGGCATGATCTCCGGTGCGAGAGAGGTCAACCGTATCTTATTTCCTGCACAGGACAGAGCCTTTAAACTCTCACTGATAGAGGCGGCCAGACAGAGGGTCAGCGACGACAATGCCCCTATCAGGCTCGATGATGACCTTCACCAGATCAAAAAGGCATTTTTCAGGCAGGAAGAGAACAACACCAAAGACAATCTGGTCGCCTCTTATGTCACAAAGCTTCTTACCGCAGACAAACAGCGTCTTACCATCACCTATAAAGGCTATAAGGGTATACTCGGGTATAACGTAGGGAATACTTCTATCATAGGAAATGCCTGTATGGTGGAGAATGATGACTATGACTTCTATATGGATATCAACTACAGAGGAAATTTTTCACTTAGAAGCAACAACAAAATGGATGTCTCTGCAATGGCGGCCCATATCGGGAACGGCGGAGGGCACCCCAATGCAAGCGGCGGAAAAATAGACGGGTACAAAGACTCCTTTGTCTACGCAGAGGTGCGCAAGTTCGTGCAGGACTATATCGACAAACTGTGCAAATAAACGCGATATCCCGGACGCAGCTAGATCTTCACCCTCGCTTCCAGTGCGCGTGAGAGTGACATGATATCTATATTTTCCAACTCTACGCCTGTAGGTACACCCTGTGCGATCTTCGTAAAGTCTATCTCCAGCCCCCTGAGCTTGTCTTCTATGTAGAGTATCATCGTATCCGTAGCGATACTCGGGGGGAACGCAAAGATGATCTCCTGTACGCCCTCCACAGCGTAAAAAAGATGGTCCTCATCCAGATCACGTACTTCGGAAACCACATAATAGACCCCGTCGAACTGTCCGCTCTCTTCTATCGTCAAGATGTCTTTGGCACTTTGTACGATGCATAGCTTTGTCGTGTCACGGTAAGGGTCCGAACAGATCTTGCAAAGTTCGTCTTCGCTCATATTATGGCATTTGCTGCACTTCTGTATACTGTTGACACCTGTTTCAAGGGCATGCGCGAGTTTCATCGCGGCAAATCCGTCTTCCATCACGGCATGGTATGCTAGACGTATCGCTGTTTTTTTCCCGATAGAGGGCAAAGAGCCGAACGCATCTACCAGATTCTCAAATGCTTCTATCTTATAATGTTTCATATAGTACCTGTCTCCATGGCTACGCTTTGCTCCGACCAGTTCGGTTCCGAAGCTAAAATCGTGAAACGATTCACGATCTCTTAACTCCTCTCATAGTCCACTACTTTGGAGTATTCCACCACTGTCTTGATAAAATCGACCACCTTAAGATGTTCAGGGTGTACCGCATAGGCATTCAGTCCCTCTTTGCTTTCAAATACCGTAATGATACTGAGGTCCATCGCACGCTCTTCTGTAGAAAAATTCACGCCGACATCGATACTTCTAAGCGTCGGTACCGCACCCATCAGGTTTTCGAGCATCTGCTTCGCCTGTATGATATTGGCCTTTTTATTTTCTTCTTTAAACTTGAATGTGACGATATGTACAACCATAATAAACTACCTAACTTTGTATTTTTGTGATTATAACCAAATTATGGTAGAATTCGCCCAAATCATTCCCTGTACAATGGAGATATATCAATGACAGATTTAGATTATTATGAAGTGCTTGAAGTAAGTAAAGACTGTTCAGGTGCTGAACTCAAAAAATCATACAGAAAACTGGCGATGAAATACCATCCAGACAGAAATCCTGATGATAAAGAGGCGGAAGAGAAGTTCAAAACAGTGAATGAAGCCTATCAGGTACTGAGTGATGAGGAAAAAAGAAGCATCTATGACCGGTACGGTAAAGCCGGTCTGGAAGGCCAAGGCGGTATGGGCGGCGGATTTGGCGGCTCAAACATGGATGATATTATGGAAATGTTCAACTCCATGTTCGGCGGTGCCGGAGGGTTTGGCGGATTTGGGCAATCCCGCAGAGACCCCTATCAAAAGTATGCGCTGGACTTTGAAATAGAGTTACCGCTTGAATTCCATGAAGCTATCTTTGGATGCAAGAAAGAGATCGACATGACCTACAAGGTCTCCTGTGACGACTGTGACGGTACGGGTGCCAAAGATGCAAAACTGGAAACCTGTGACTACTGTGGCGGACAGGGTCAGATCCTTATGCGCCAGGGGCCTATGCAGTTTGCGCAGACCTGCCCGAAATGCCATGGACAGGGACAGAGCATCAAAGAGGCCTGTGAAAGTTGTGAAGGAAAAGGCTTCCATGTCAAAGAGGACACTGTCGTCATCACCGTGCCCGCAGGTGTCGACTCCGGCCACCGTTTGAGAGCCCAGGGCTATGGTAACGAAGGGCGAAATGACCAACGCGGTGACCTCTATATTACCTTTGCAGTGAAAGAGGATGAACACTTTGTACGGAACGGGCCTGATGTTTATATTGAAGTGCCTGTCTTCTTTACACAGTCCCTGCTCGGAGAAACCATTTCCATCCCGAGCCTTGACGGGGAACTGGACCTCAAACTGAACAAAGGCACGACGGACAAAGAACAGTACGTCTTCCCTGGGGAAGGTGTCGTCGATGTACATACGGGAAGAAAAGGCCGTCTTATCGCACAGGTACAGTTGATACTTCCCAAGAAGACCAATGAGGAGCAAAAAGAACTTCTCGAAAAACTGCAGGAGAGTTATGGGGTAGAGAGCCGTCCCCATAAAAATACTTTCGATGCAGCCTTTGACCGTGTAAAGTCCTGGTTTAAAGGCTAAGCTCCTTTTTCTGTGGGACACCCCCGCAGCGCTTCCCCCACTCATATTTATATGCGTGATCTTTCTCTCCTCTGCGGATGAAGGATAATCATTTTCCTTTAAGTTTGATAAGTCTATACTAGGCACAAGAAAGTTATTTTCTTCAATTTACTAACAAAGGATTTATCATGGCACAAAGAGGTAACTCGATCATCAAAGGTATTGAGATCAGTGAGATCATTGCGATGCTCAACAAGGCATATGCGGATGAGTGGCTGGCCTACTACCAGTATTTCA